>JAWWAM010000305.1:0-4182 GCA_033721715.1 Marinobacter sp. | reverse complement strand
GCCTTACTGTAGTAGCCTGAAGGATCAAAGCAGCACACTCTCTTCTTACCAGAGCCAAGCATGTCACATGCATCGTTGATCCGTTTTGTGCGTGTCTTCGCCTGCTTGGCTGAGGTAATCCAATGAATCCAGTCAAGACGAGCAATCGTGGTCGTGGCCTCCCAGGTGGCGAGGGCCACCGGGGATGCCTGAAGGGCGTCAACCAGGTCAGGGGGGACTTCTGGTTCTGGCTCCTGTTCCGCAGCCATAATCTCAAACTGCACATCGTCACCAAACTCTGCGCCGGAATCTTTGAGCAGCTTCTCATCGATTTTCAGCCAGTGGCTTTTCTGGCCATCCGGTTCAAGCAAAGCCCTAAACTCTTGGCCGTTAATGGTTCCATCGACTGTTATTCGGCCACGCCTGGGAAGCTTGGCACTTGCTTCTTTGGGCAGAATTGCAAAACCCCATGAGTTACCCTCGCCAGGTTCTTTTGGCCTGAGTAGTTGTGTGGTGAACCGGGACTGTGTGTCTTCGCGCATGTTTTAGTCCTTTAACGATCAAATTCGCATATCGCTTCAACCGACAGCGTAGCGAGACTGTACCTGTGTGCTCTGACAAACCTCATGAGGATTCTGCCATACCAGAGCGGCCCGTTCCGCGTATTGTACCTAGTCTGGACTCGCGCCATGCAGCCAATAGGTCGAGCCCTGCCTCGCTCTCACCAACCGCGTCCGGCGCGGCCTTGTAAGCGTTCAGACGTGATGCCAATGTTCTGTTCCTTGCTCTTGTTAAGATGCCCACGATTAACTTTATAGAAACAGACGATTCAGACTCATCGAATGTGACATGCCGAGGAATGTTTTTTATTGCCATTGTTCATGACCACTCCTTGTTCATAAGAATTCGAAATTACAGCCCGGAATCTACATTGCGCAGGGCCCTCCCCCTCATGTGGCTTTATTCACTAGTCTCAGTGCTTCAGGCAAGGTAACTTCACCTGCAAAACCGCTTCCTGTCATTACCGGACTACCCTCCTCCACCGATTGGGCGAACCGGACCGCCGGGTCTGCCAGCAGCTTTTTATACAGCTGTTGCACCCGTGGGTAGGCCTGGAAGTCAATCACTGGGTGATACTCTGACCAGCGAGCTATACCCGAAAAATAGGCGTCTGCCAGCGAGCGGTCTTCGCCCAACAACCATGGTTTATTGCCCAGGAAGCTTTCCAGGTCGGCGTAGGCCTTTTCCAGACACGCAATGCCGTACTGCGTAAGAACCCGTTTTTCTTCATTCTCCAATCCATGCTCATAAACAAACCAAAGCGGGCTGAACGCATTAAAGAATGTGGTATTGAGAAAGGCCAGTGACTGGTTCAACCTATCGAACCCGACTGTACCTTTGGCAAAGTTCAGTTTTTGGTCATCACTCATTGCGCCAAGGTGATTCAGTATTGCCAAGCTTTCGGTGATGACGTTTCCGCTTGCCGTCATCAATGCAGGCGTCTCGGCCATCGCGTTGATGCGTCTGTATTCTTCACTCGTCACATCTTCCGGCATGTTTATCCGACACAGTTGATAAGGTATTCCCAGCCACTCCAGAGCAACGATAGAGCCAAAAGAGCAGCCTGAGGGGACGCCGTAAAATAATACTGGTTTCATAAACCTTCTCCACTTGATTGGTCTTTCTCAAACCCGAATGACTTGAGTGGAGTTAGTATGCGTCTGTGGACGATACCTGAGTAGTGGGGTAAATTTAGACGCAGTGTCTACATATAGAGACTTTGCCCATGCTCAAACTCAACAATCTCCCCTTTTTTGTGGCAGCTGTAGAACAAGGTGGGTTTGCGGCAGCAGCACGGGTGCTGGGGCTACCCAAGTCAACCATTAGTAAACGGGTTGCAGAGCTGGAAGAAGAGCTGTCGGTGCGGCTGATTCACCGCACTTCCCGAAGTTTCAGGCTTACCGACCTTGGCCAGGAATTCTTTGACCGAGCTCGCGCTGTGTTGATCGAAGCAGAGGCGGCGGAGCAGATTGTGCGCAGTCGGCAGTCAGAGCCTAGCGGAATTGTGCGTGTAACGTCCTCAGTCCCTACGGCACAGATTTACCTTGCTCCCCTACTCCCCGAACTCGCGTTACTTTACCCGCGCTTGAATTTGCAGCTAGAGGTGAGTGATCGTTTTGTGGATGTGGTTCAAGAGGGTTTCGACATAGCGGTGCGCAGCCACTTTCAGCCTTTACCGGATTCAGACCTGGTGCAAAGAACGGTATTAACTGAACCGATGATACTGGTTGCAGCGCCGGGATACCTGCGAGACAAGCCTGCGTTACTGCAGCCGGAGGATTTGGCACACCACGACGGTTTGCTGACCGGCCCCGGCAAGAGTGTCTGGCAACTGCACAGGCAAAACGGTGGGCATTGTGAAGTTTCCCCAATTCCGCGGATGGTGGCCAATGAGTCGCAAGTGCTCATTAGCGCTGCCATGGCCGGCCTGGGTGTAACATGCCTGCCAGCCGGCATGTGTCAGGATGCCCTTCTGAATAACCAACTGGTTCAAGTACTGCCAGAATGGAATGGCGGCATGGTGACTACTACGCTGTTAATGCCGCATCGTCGCGGTCAACTGCCCGGCGTTCGGGCGGCTGTGGAGTTCATCATCAAATGCATGAGTGTAAAAAACCGATAATTCACCTTCCCAACTTACTTCTCGCAACTAGTGAACAACCCGCACAACCCGAAGCTGACTTTTCAAAATAGTACATCCGGCGTGGTGTATGAAAACTGAAATTTGTCAGCATGTCACAAACGCCGAGGAACATCCGTCTACTTCAATAGAACCAACTATGGGACCGAACCATGTATTCCTACATAACCAGAGCTTTTCAATTTGGAGTAATATCTATGAGTATCATGCTGAGCAGCGCACAAGCCGGTGGGGTGAAGACCGATATCGTCAATCCGCCTGGCCTGTATAACCCTGCCCCGAACGGCTATAGCCACGCAGTTGTGGCGCGCGGAGGAAGCCGGGTCGCGTACATTGCTGGTCAAGGTGGTGAAAACGGGGACGGCGTATTGTCAGAGTCTTTCGCGGATCAGGTGACGCAGGCCTATAGCAATCTTCAAACCGTACTGAAGGAGCTGGAGGCAAAGCCGCACCAGGTCACGCGCATCAATACATATGTGGTGAATTATGACCCCTCTTTGCTGGATGTCATGACCCGCCATGTAAAAGATACCTTTGGTGATGCACTGCCGGCGCAAACGCTTATCCCGGTCCCGCGCCTGGCACTGGATGGCATGTTGTTTGAAGTTGACGCGACGGTCGTTCTCGACTAATCGGATCAGGAGCCTATCGACATGAAGGATCCGCCTGCGCGACAGTTTGTGTTCAAAGCGGAGCTTAAGGAAGCTCAAAAAACATAAATGAAGCCAACACCGATCTCCGCTTCATAATCATTCCGAGAGATTGGGCTATCTGAAACGTCACTCCCATAAGCTTCGTAAAAAGCTTCACCGAAGATCTGCCAGTTTTCGTTCAAGTAATTTCGGTAGTTAACATTGACACCAGTTGATCTATACCCACTATCAACATCGGTTTCTGGAAGACCTGAATCCATGGATTGCCGCGTGTTCACACCAAAGTCCCGGTTGGCTAATTTACCATCGTGGAAAGTGACAGCGGCGCCAACTTCCCAGCCAGTGCCGTTAGGGTCGCAACCCAAACAAGTTCCTGCGCCGAAAGTCCCGAGCGTACCGATTTCTCCTGTTAATACACGGCCATCTAAAAAGTAACGCCAATCTTCTGCAAGGGCATGACGCACTTCCAACAGCAATGTCACCCCAGAATCCGATTCGCCTAACCCATCCAGTCTGCCATCTTCTGAATCGCCCTCTTCACGGCCCTCTTCGTAGCCTACAGAAGCTTGAAACAACCACGCATCCCTGGCCAATGTTCGCCATCCAACTGCTTCACCTGCCCAGAAAAAAAGGTGTTCACCAGTTCGCCACTGAACACCCCCAGCCGGATCAATCTCAAGCTCGAATTCGTCCGAGCCTTCATAAGCACTCTCATATTCAACGCCCAGCCCAAGCCCAACACCCCAACCATCACCATTTGTAAAATCGACTATAGAAGGAAGCGGAACGAGAGGGGTCCTCGTCTCCGTCGCATTTACCGCCCCAAAACATGAAAGAGCGCCAAGAAAT
>JAWWAM010000304.1:0-4217 GCA_033721715.1 Marinobacter sp. | reverse complement strand
GACTACATGATCGAGGCGTGCGACATCCTGGGTGTGGATGTGGAAGATCATTCCGAGCATGCTGACGTGCTCCGCCCGGGAGAGCAATACCAGGCGGGGCACGTGACGGAACTGCCGGAAGATGGCATGACCGTTACCTGGAGTCGTCAGCAGGCCCTTGAGCGCGAAGACATGGCGTTCATGAGCTGGGAACACCCGCTGGTGACCGGGGTAATGGAGTCGGTCACCAGTTCCGGGCTGGGCAAGGCGGCCCTGGCCAGCATGACGGTCAAGGCCCTGCCCCCGGGCACGCTGCTGCTGGAAGCGCTGTTCACGGTGCATTGTCCGGCGCCCGAGGCGCTGCAGTTGTCACGCTACTTGCCGGTTTCGCCGTTGCGGCTGCTGGTGGATGTGAACGGGCGGGATCTGTCGGCAACATTGCCCCACGACAGGCTTAACGATATGTGTTCGAACATTCGCAGGCGCACAGCACAGGCCATCGTGCCCCAGATACGCCCCCAGGTGGAAACCATGGTAGACCATGCAGAGACGCTGGCCGAACCGCACCTGGAGCCACTGCGAGCCTCTGCTCTGACCCGGGTCAGGGAGGTATTCGGGCCGGAAATCCGTCGCCTGGAGGCAATGCAGAAGGTGAACCCGGCCATCCGTGACGACGAAATCGGGTTCTTCCGGGAGCAACTGGCGGCGGCGGAGACAGCGCTGGGCCAGGCCAGTTTGTCACTGGAAGGTATTCGGGTGATTGTAACTGCCTGATGGTGAACCAGTTGCTGGCCAGGATTCATCTGATCAGGTAGGTTGAACGTAACAAATTGTAGTTTCTGACATTCAAAACCACGGACGACAGAGAGTATCCATGATGACTTTCCTACTGTTTCTTGTTGCTGTTGCCGGGCTCCTTGTTGTAATGCGCAAGGAAGCCGGCGCCAAACCCGCGATTGGGGTGATGGTAGTCACAGGCCTGCTTTCGCTGTTCTTCGCCTCGGGCGTACTCGCACTGATCCTGTTTATTGGGGCAGCGATCACAGCCGCCGCCGGCCTGCCCGGCTTCCGACAGAGCTGGCTGACTCCGCGGGTGTTTGCCATGTTCAAGAAAGTTGCTCCCAAGGTTTCAGATACCGAAAAGGTGGCTCTGGAAGCGGGGACCGTCAGTTGGGACGGTGAGCTGTTTACCGGTCGTCCTGACTGGCACAACCTGCTGATCAACCGTAATACCGGCCTGTCAGAAAAAGAACAGGCGTTCGTCGATAACCAGTGCACCCAGGCAATTTCCATGTGCAATTCCTGGGACCTGGCGGTTGAGCGTGCCGACCTGCCGGCGGAATTGTGGGAATTCCTCAAGAAGGAAAAATTCTTCGGCATGATCATTCCCGAGGAATACGGTGGCCTGCATTTCTCCGCGAAAGCCCAGACCGCTGTACTGCAGAAGCTGGCGGGCAATGAAATGCTGATGGTTACGGTGGGTGTGCCCAACTCCCTCGGCCCCGGCGAGCTGCTGGTGAAGTACGGTACCGACGAACAGAAAAACCATTATCTGCCACGGCTTGCTGACGGTCGCGAAATCCCATGCTTCGGCCTTACCGGCCCGCGCGCCGGTTCCGATGCTACGTCGCTGCCGGACACAGGTATCGTGTGCAAGGGCGAATTCGAAGGCAAGGAAGTGCTGGGCCTGCGCCTCAACTTCGAGAAGCGCTGGATTACCCTGGCGCCGGTCGCCACTGTGGTGGGCCTGGCCTTCCGCATGTTCGACCCGGACGGCCTGCTGGGCGATACCAAAGACTATGGCATTACCTGTGCGCTGATCCCCCGGAATACCAAGGGTATGGAGATCGGCCGGCGTCACTGCCCGATCGGTACACCGTTCATGAATGGCCCCATCAAGGGCACCGACGTATTCATCCCG
This sequence comes from Marinobacter sp., assembly GCA_033721715.1. Lineage (GTDB taxonomy): Bacteria > Pseudomonadota > Gammaproteobacteria > Pseudomonadales > Oleiphilaceae > Marinobacter. The sequence goes on along the minus strand of JAWWAM010000304.1, from coordinate 2,317 downwards.
CTGGACTACATCATCGGTGGCCAGGAAATGGCGGGGCAGGGCTGGCGCATGCTGGTTGAGTGCCTCTCCGTTGGCCGCTGTATTACGCTACCATCCGGCGCGGCTGGAGCGGCTGCCTACTCCGTGGGCACCGCGGGCGGCTTCACCCGTATCCGTCGCCAGTTCAATACGCCGGTGGCGGATATGGAAGGCGTGCAGGAGCCCCTGGCTCGCATTGCTGCGAAAACCTACATCGCCCAGTCAGCGGTAAACCACACCGCCAATATGATCGACAGGGGCGAAAAGCCGGCGGTACCCTCGGCGATTCTCAAATACCACCTCACCGAATTCCAGCGCGGGGTGCTGACAGACGCCATGGACGTGCACGGCGGCAAAACCGTCACACTTGGCCCCCGCAACTACCTGGGTATTGGCTACAGTGGAGCGGCGGTATCCATTACCGTGGAAGGCGCCAACATCATGACCCGCAGCCTGATGATCTTCGGGCAGGGTGCGATCCGCTGCCATCCCTATGTCCTGAAAGAGCTGGCGGCCAAGGATAACGACGACATCAATGCATTCGACGACGCCTTCTTTGGTCATGCCGGCCTGATTTTCGGCAACGCTGCCCGTGCCTTTACTCAGGCGCTTGGGCTTGGCAAGGCCGATGTGCCGTTCGACCACGTCGCTCGCAGGTACGCCCAGGGCGTGGCCCGCTTCAGCGCCGCATTCGGCCTGTGCGCAGACGCCGCGATGACCACGCTGGGGTCCGAGCTGAAAATGCGTGAGCTGATTTCTGCCCGCCTCGGCGACGTGCTGTCCAATCTCTATCTGGCTTCTATGGTGCTTAAGAACTGGCACGAGACCCAGCCGGTGGATGGCGAACGGGATCTGATGGAATACAGCATGGCACTGCTGCTGTATCGCACCGAAAATGCCATGGATGAGTTCCTCCAGAACCTGCCCAATCGCCCGGTAGCCCTGGCCCTACGCGTCATCACCATGCCCCTGGGTCGTCGCTGGGACAAACCCCACGACGACCTGACCCGCAAGCTGGCCCGGGCTATTTCAACCGACAGCCCGATTCGTGAAAAACTGCTGGCTGGCTCCTGGACTACGGCCGGTGAAGGCAAGGGCGCGGTTGCAAACCCCGTGGCCCAGTACAACAGCCTGCTGAAAGACTACGACAAGGCCGAACAGCTGTACCGTAAGGCCACCAAGGCCTACGCCAAGGGGCAGTTGCCGATGGAGGCCCTGCATCCGGAAGAGCGCTTCGAAGCCGCACTGGAAGCGGATATCTTCACGAAGGAAGAGGCCGAATTCATGCGTGAATACGAAGCGTTGGTCCTGGAAATGCTGACCGTGGACGACTTCCCGTTCGACGAGTTTGCCCGCAACAAGGACACGCTGATCGACCACAACCCGGCCTGATCAGGGACTAATCGCCGCCCAGGATCCAGCGGGCGGCTTTTTCCGCAATCATCAGGGTGGGCGAGTTGGTGTTGCCACTGGTAATGGTGGGCATAACGCCGGCATCGACCACCCGCAGACCTGCCACGCCCCTCACCCGCAGGTGGGGGTCCACCACCGCAAGTTCATCGTCGGCGCGGCCCATTCGGGTGGTGCCTACCGGGTGGAAAATGGTGGTACCGATATCTCCGGCCAGTTTGGTGAGTTCCTCGTCGGTCTGGTACTGCAGGCCCGGTTTGTACTCTTCAGGCTGGTACTGCATGAAAGCAGGCTGTTCCGCGATGCGTCGTGTCACCCGCAGTGAATCCGCGGCCACTTTCCGGTCTTCCGGTGTGCTCAGGTAATTGGGGGCGATGGCCGGGGCCTGTTTCGGATCTTTGCTGCGAATACGTACCGTGCCGCGGCTGGTCGGGTTCAGGTTACAGACACTGGCGGTAATGGCCGGAAAGTCATGCAACGGCTGGCCGAAGGCGTCCAGACTCAGAGGCTGGACGTGATATTCGATGTTGGCGTAGTCGTACTCCGCGGAACTGCGGGTAAACAGGCACAGCTGAGACGGTGCCATGCTCATGGGGCCGGAGCGGGTGAGCAGATATTCCATGCCAATGCGGGCCTTGCCGATCAGTGAATTGACCATGGTGTTCAGGGTAGTGACCCCCTTTACCTTGTACACAGAGCGGATCTGCAGATGATCCTGCAGGTTCTCGCCAACCCCGGGCAGGTCTTTCACCACTTCAATACCATGCTCTTTCAACAGGTCAGCCGGGCCGATGCCGGAAAGCTGCAGCAGCTGCGGTGAGCCTATGGCGCCGGCTGAGAGAATGACCTCCCGTTTTGCCCTGGCAATGACCTCACCGTCAACCGGCCG
>JAWWAM010000303.1:0-4258 GCA_033721715.1 Marinobacter sp. | reverse complement strand
TCAAGAAACACCTGCTTGTCACCGTAGTCGTGGCGAACTTCAATAAGTGGCTCCAGGGAGCCCGGGGCAATTCGCAACCCTGTCTCTTCCCGGATTTCTCTCACCAGCGCCTGCTGAACACTTTCACCGGCCTCCACCTTTCCGCCGGGAAATTCCAGCAGCCCGCCCTGGTGAACATGATCCGGGCGCCGAGCGATCAGCACTTTGCCGTTACGGAATATGGCTCCCACCGCAACGTGTATTTCCCGCACAGCCGTCATGGTCAGGTACGGTACTCGGCATTGATGGTGACATAGTCGTGGGAAAAGTCGCAGGTCCAGACCCGCTCCATGACATCACCACGTTTGAGGTCGATATGAATGGTAATTTCCTCGCCATCCATCACAGCCTTCCCCCTGGATTCGCTGTAGTCTTCAGCACGACCACCGTTGCGCACCAGGCAGACCTCCCCCAACCATATTTCCAGCGCGCTGAGGTCCAGCCCCTCCACGCCAGCACGGCCTACAGCCGCCAGGATTCGCCCCCAGTTGGGGTCGGAAGCGAACAGGGCAGTCTTGACCAGGGGTGAGTGAGCAACGGTATAGGCAACGTCCAGGGCCTCCTGAACGGAACCTGCCCGGCTCACCTCAATGGTTACAAACTTGGTGGCCCCCTCTCCGTCCCGTACAATGGCGTGGGCCAGCTCAAGGAAAACTTCTTTCAGCGCCGACGTGAGTGCCGGAAGGCCGGGACTGTCAGCAGTGATCTCCGGCCCGCCGTACTGGCCACTGGCGATCAGCATGCAGGCATCGTTGGTGGAGGTGTCGCCGTCAATGGTTATGCGGTTGAAGGAGTTCTCCCCCAGCTCCGAGGCCAGGGATGACAACACGTCCGGGGCAATCTTTGCATCTGTTGCAATAAACCCCAGCATGGTCGCCATGTTGGGTCGGATCATCCCTGCCCCCTTGCTGATACCGGAAATGGAGACCTTGTGGCCATCCAGCTCAATCTGGCGGGTGGCGCCCTTGGGCCGGGTGTCTGTGGTCATGATTCCGGAGGCGGCTTCCGCCCAGTGTGATTCGGAAACGTCCTTCAACGCATACGGCAGGGCAGCAATGATTTTATCCACCGGCAGTGGCTCACCAATAACGCCTGTTGAGAACGGCAATACTGCCCCGGGCGCCACGCCGGCCTGCTCTGCCAGCGCCTGGCAACAGGCCTGTGCGTCCTTCATGCCCTGCTCCCCGGTACCGGCATTGGCATTGCCGGTGTTGATCAACAGGTAACGGGGGGCGTCACTGGCGAGGTGGCGACGGGTAATATGGACCGGCGCTGCGCAGAACTGGTTACGGGTAAAGATACCCGCCACACGGCTGCCCGGAGCCAGCTCAATAACCACCAGATCCTTTTTACCCGGCTTTTTGATGCCGGCGCTACCGATGCCCAGCCGGACGCCGGCAACCGGAAAAAATGTCGGCAAGGTGCCTGGACCAACTGCCATCTTCGTTCTCCTTCCATCAACAGCTACCAAACGAAAAACCCGCAGCCTGACTGAGTCAGGCTGCGGGTCGTTATTCTACTGGTCAGTACCGGGCTTCAGCTGACCTTTCCGCAACACTGCTTATACTTCTTGCCGGACCCGCAAGGGCAAGGCTCGTTGCGACCAACTTTCTTTTCCTGTCGCACAAAGGTTTCGGGCGTACCCTGGGGTTGCGCGCCGGAAGCACTGGCGTTGTCGTCCTGCTTCTGGCCAGTGACGCTGGTTTCGTCGTGGCGCAGACGAGCCTGGGCAAGTTCACGCTCCAGTTCTTCCTTGCGGCGGCGCTCCACCTCTTCCATCTCTTCGCGACTCTGAACGCGAACATGGGAAAGAACCCGTACCACATCGCGCTTCATGGTTTCGAGCATACTTTCAAACAGGTTGAACGCCTCGCGCTTGTATTCCTGCTTTGGATTCTTCTGGGCATAACCACGCAGGTGGATGCCCCGGCGAAGATGGTCCATGTTGGACAGGTGTTCCTTCCACAGGGTATCGAGTACCTGCAGGAACACCTGTTTCTCGAACTTGCGCATGGGCTCGGAACCGGCAATCTCTTCCTTGGCCTCGTAGGCTGCGACAACTTCGTCCAGAATCCGCTGCCTGAGGTTCTCCTCAAACAGCTTGCTGTCTTCATCCAGCCACTTCTGAACCGGCAGGCTAATGGCCAGCTCCGACTGCAACTGGCTTTCAAGGCCGGGCACATCCCACTGCTCGGGCATACTCTGTGGCGGGATGAACTCGCTGATCAACGAATCCACCACATCCTCGCGGATAGTCCTGACCATGTCAGAAATATCTTCCGAGGACATCACTTCGTTACGCTGGTCGTAGATCACCGTACGCTGGTCATTGGCGACGTCATCGTATTCGAGCAGGGTTTTCCGCATATCAAAGTTGCGGCCTTCCACCTTGCGCTGGGACTTCTCGATCGCATTGGTGACCATGCGGTGCTCAATGGCTTCACCCTTTTTCATGCCCATGGCCTGCATCAGACTCTTCACCCGGTCGGGAGCGAAGATCCGCATCAGGTTGTCTTCCAGGGACAGGAAGAAGCGAGATGAGCCGGGATCGCCCTGACGACCGGCACGGCCACGGAGCTGGTTGTCAATACGGCGGGATTCGTGGCGTTCGGTACCAATGATGTGCAGGCCACCGGCCTCCAGCACCTGGTTGTGACGCTCGGTCCACTCAGCCTTGAGACGGGCGACCTCTTCTTCAGAGGGATTGTCCAGACCCGCAACCTCGAATTCCCAGTTACCACCCAGCACGATGTCGGTACCTCGGCCCGCCATGTTAGTGGCAATGGTAACCGCGCCCGGGCGACCGGCCTGGGCAATGATCTGGGCTTCGCTTTCGTGTTGCTTGGCGTTCAGGATCTTATGATCAATCCGCGCTTTCTTGAGGAGCATCGACAAAAGTTCGGACGCTTCGATAGAGGCCGTGCCGACCAGAATGGGTCGCCCTTCTGTCGTTACGTCTTTGATCTCGTCAATGATAGCGTGGAATTTTTCTTCCTGAGTCAGATAAATCAGGTCGTTATAGTCGATCCGCTGAATCGGTTTGTTGGGAGGAATAACCACCACGTCCAGACCGTAAATCTGGCGGAACTCGAAGGCTTCCGTATCGGCCGTACCGGTCATGCCCGCGAGCTTTTCGTAAAGACGGAAATAGTTCTGGAAAGTGGTGGACGCCAGGGTCTGGCTTTCCGCCTGGATACGAACACCTTCTTTGGCCTCGATCGCCTGGTGCAGGCCTTCACTCCAGCGGCGGCCCGGCATGGTACGGCCGGTATGCTCATCCACGATGACAACCTGGTCCCCCTGAATGATATAGTCCACATCTTTCTGGAACAGGTGGTGTGCCCTTAGGGCAGAGTGAATATGGTGCAACAGACTGAGGTTGGCTGCGGAATAAAGGCTCTCGCCTTCTTTCAGCAGGCCCCGCTCCAGCAACAGCTCTTCCACTCTCTCATGGCCGCCCTCGGTCAGTTCCACCTGACGGGATTTCTCATCGATTGTGAAGTCACCGCTGGGCTCGGCCTCTTCCTCACTGACTTCGCCCTGCTCAAGTCTTGGCACCAGTTCGTTGATGGCCTGGTAGAGTTTGGAACTGTCTTCGGCGGCACCGGAGATAATCAGCGGAGTACGGGCTTCGTCAATCAGGATGGAGTCCACCTCATCGACAATGGCGAAATGCAATCCGCGCTGAACCTTGTCTTCAGTGCTGAACGCCATGTTGTCCCGCAGGTAATCAAAACCGAACTCGTTGTTGGTACCGTAGGTAATGTCAGCCTGATACGCGGCTCTCTTCTCTTCCTGGGGCTGACCGGCCACAACCACGCCCACCTGAAGGCCAAGAAAACGGTACAGCTTGCCCATCCATTCAGCGTCGCGGCGGGCCAGATAATCGTTTACCGTAACCAGATGAACGCCTTTTCCGGTCAGGGCATTCAGGTAAACCGCCAGCGTGGCCACAAGGGTTTTACCCTCACCAGTTTTCATCTCTGAAATCCGGCCTTCGTGCAGTGTGATACCGCCGACCATCTGTACGTCGTAATGACGCATGCCCATCACCCGCCGGCTGGCTTCCCTCGCAGTAGCAAAGGCCTCCGGAAGCAACGCGTCAAGGGTTTCGCCCTCTTCATAACGGCGACGGAATTCGGCAGTCTTTCCCTGCAACTCGGTGTCCGACAAATTGCCATACTGCTCTTCAAGTTCATTAATGCGCGAGACAGTTTTG
>JAWWAM010000302.1:0-4259 GCA_033721715.1 Marinobacter sp. | reverse complement strand
TGGCGACGCAGAAAGGTGTGCATCGCCAGTTCGAAGAGGCTCAGCCGGTTATCTGCTTTGATGAGGGTTTCGGTGCCGGCCATCAGCGTCGCGCGTTCGTCCGGGTCCAGTTTGCGCAGGGCAGGCATGGCCAGTTCCAGGGCAGGGAATCGAATACCCGGCCCCAGCGCTTCCAGGGCGGGTAGCAGTTTGCCCAATAGCTCCTCGTTGGGAGCAAGGACGGAACCCCCGTCAATCAATGCCAGCCATTGCTGTCTTGTCTGAGGGGGCAACTGGTAAACCAGGAGTGCATAACACAACTGGACAGCACCGGCACGTGTGTATAGCAGATTGCGAAAAGTGGAAGGCAGGCTGCTCAGGAGTGTCACCGCGTAGTCTTCACTGCGCTGGTTAACGGTACCGACACTGTCCGAGATTTTTTGTGGCGGCCGGCTATTCAGTGGTGACGTGGTGCCGGGGCCAAACCCGGATGTGGCTTCTGGAAGCGGAGAACCGGAAGTGCCTGAACGGGCGGATCGCAGTATTCCCTCCGGTTCTGTGTCTCTCAGGCGGCTGCGAAGGCGCGCAAACAGGCCGGGTTGTATGGCTTCGATGCGCTCCTGCACCGGGGGGTGAGAAGCCAGCAGGGCGGTAAACTTCATTCGGGTGCTTTCGCCAAAACACATGTGGTTCATGTCGCTGGCGTGGCTCGTCGTGTCCAGATACCCACCCTTGAGGCCGATCTTGAACAGAGCGCCGCCGATGCCCTCGGGATTGCGGGTAAACTGTACGGAGGACGCATCCGCCAGCATTTCCCGCTGCCGTGCCACGGCCGATTGTATCAGCCGTCCGAAAAACACACCGACGTACCCGATCACTACCAATGCCAGCCCTACCAGCCCGAAGATTGCCGTGCCCCGGCTGTTGCGTGATGTTCGTACTGAGCGGTGAGAACCAGAAAAAGACACACGCAGCAGGAAGCTGCCTATCTGCCCGACCATCAGAATGCCCGCCAGAATGGCAATAAGGCGAACGTTGAGCCGCATGTCGCCGTTCAGAACATGGCTGAACTCGTGTCCCACCACGCCCTGAAGTTCGTCACGGCTTAGTTGGGTCAGGGCGCCATGGGTGACCACCATAACGGCTTCACCGGGCGTGTAGCCGGCTACAAAGGCGTTGATGCCGGTTTCGTGGTCCATCACGTAAAGGTCAGGAACGCCCACGCCGCTGGCGATGGCCATCTCCTCAACGATGTTGCGTAATTTGCGCTCGTCTGCATCCCGTGTATCCGGGTCAATGGCCCTGGCGCCGACCATTTTTGCCACGCGTTCACCGCCTCCGGCCAGGTCGGCCCAGCGGATCAGCGATCCGATGCCGATCAGCCCGACCACAGCAAGTGCCGTTAACAGCCCGTGACGGCTGAGCAGCCAGTCAGCAAACGCGAGGCCGGTGGTCTCGCTGCGGGTAACCAGATAACCCACAAGGCAGACGCTGAGCGTGATAAGAGCCACGGCCGCCAGAAACAGGATGACGAGTAATCCTGTATTCCGGCGAGCACTGGCCTGGCGCTGGAAAAATCCCGGGTGTGACATGGCAAAACGCCTCAGAAGGCGACTTTCGGTGCCTGGCGGGCCTCAGGAGATTCCAGTTCCAGTTGAGAGGACGGTTTGAAGGCGAACAGTCCGGCCACGATGTTATTGGGGAACTGCTCGCGGAAAATGTTGTAGCTCATCACGCCATCGTTGTAGGCCTGACGTGCGAAGGAAACGCGGTTTTCGGTACTGGAGAGTTCTTCCATCAGTTGCTGGACGGTTTCGTTGGCTTTCAGTTCCGGGTAGTTTTCAGCCACCGCGTAAAAATTGGCAAGGGCCTTGGACAGCATGTTTTCGGCACTGCCGAGGCGCTGGATCTTGCCGCCATCGGCAGGATCGCCGGCCGCGTCTTTCTGGGCACTGACGGCATTGTTGCGGGCCTGCATCACCTCGGTGAGCGTATTGCGCTCGTGGGAGAGGTAAGCCTTGGCAGATTCCACCAGGTTTGGAATCAGGTCATGACGGCGCTGTAGCTGGACGTCAATCTGGGCAAACCCGTTCTTGAACTGGTTGCGCAGGGAAACCAGACGGTTATAGATAAAGACGATATAGACAACAACGACCGCAATAACAATCAGGCCGATCAGTGTGGTTCCCATGGCAACTCCTTGCGTGCAGAGGGATCAGGGTGGGTGGTACGGATCTCAGGCGTTATTTTCCGCGATTTTGCTGTGAAAACTGGCAACGAACCTCTCAAAATCGTGGGGTTTGAGTGGTTTGCTGAAGTAATACCCCTGCGCCAGCTGGCATCCCCGCTGGGCGAGATAGTATTCCTGTTCCGCCGTTTCCACGCCTTCCGCCACAACGGTAAGGTTCAGACTCTTGCCAAGATCGATAATGGTATTGGCAATTCGGGTGTCTTCTTCGTTGACCAGCAGGTCACGGATGAACTGTTTGTCGATCTTCAGGTGCTGTACCGGCATCCGTTTGAGATAGGTCAGCGAGGAGTAACCGGTGCCGAAATCGTCAACGGCGATGCTGATGCCGGCCCTGTGCAGGCGCTTCAGTTTATCCACCGCCTCTTCCAGGTTGGTCATGAAACTGGTCTCTGTCACCTCCAGCTCCAGCCGGCCGGCAGGAATATTGTGTCGCTTCAGGGTGTCGAGAATGTCGTCCACGATGGAGTCCTGGCGGAGCTGGACGGCCGACAGGTTAACTGCAATCCGCAAGGGCATGCTGTCACTGGCCCAACGGGCCGCCTGCCAGCAGGCCTGGTCAAGCACCCATTGTCCGATTTCTACAATGGTGCCGTTCATTTCAGCCACGGGAATAAAGTGGTCTGGTGGGATGAGCCCCTTTTGCGGATGCTCCCAGCGGATCAGTGCTTCGGCGCCGATAATGCGGTGGGTTTCCAGGTTGACTTGCGGCTGGTAGACGAGATGGAACTGGTGATTGCTCAGGGCAACGGATAGATCTTTCTCGAGCTGCTTTCGCTCACGAATCTCCTGGTCAACGCTGGCAACGTAGAACTGGAAATAGTTGTGGCCGCTTTCTTTGGCCAGCGCCATGGTCTGTTCGGCACTTTGCAACAGTCTGTCGCCCTTTTCGGCGTCACCCGGGAACAGGGCAATGCCCAGAGTTGCCGTCATGGTGACGGTCTGGTCATCAAACATCATCGGGTTGCTAAGAGTAGCCAGAATACGGTCTGCGGTATTGGCTGCCTGGAAGCCGTCGCGCAGCCCCTTCTCCACAATAACAAACTGGTCGCTGCCCAGGCGGGCAATGGTGAAACGGGTGCCCCCCAGCAGATGGGTGAGGCGATCAGCGACAGCCTGAAGGATCAGGTCACCGGTGCGGAAACCACACTGTTCATTGATGGATTTGAAATCGTCGATGCCGCAACAGATAAGAGAGAGGACGGATTTATCGTCCCTGGCCTCTTCAATATCCGTTTGCAGTAGCTCCATAAAGGTGTCCCGGCTGGGCAGGCCGGTCAACTGGTCATACCTGGCGAGCCGGTTTACCCGGTCTTCTGCTTCCCGGTGGCGGGTCTGGCTGTCACCAATGGCCACCAGCAGATTGTTGGTGGCATTTACCCAGAGCCCGAGCTCGTCGTTCTGATGGCCGTGGGGGAGATGAATGAGGTTGTCGTCCGGGTGGTCCGGATCCACCTGCTTGACCGACTGGACAATTCGCAGCAGGGGGCGAGTGAGCAACAAATGGAAGACGACGAACAGTACCATTCCAAGAATTACGGCAATGGCGATACCTGAGCCGAAAGTTACCGAGGCTCGCTCAAGCCAGGTGCCGGTAGATGGCCCCGTGTCGTAGTGAAGTTCGAGATAACCGTAAACACTACGGCGACCGGTATTGCTGCTGCGGGAAAGTTCCTGACGGTAGGTTCGCTCTGCGCCAAAAATTGGATCGGTAATGGGGCGAAAGGCACTTTCCTTTAGCGGCCGATTACGATAGCCCAGAGCCTCGCCGTCTGGATGGGTGATCCGGGCCAGATGAATGGATTCCTGGGCAAACAGGCCATCGACAACCTGTTGCGCCAGATCAGCATCAATGCTGAAAACGGCCTGGGTGGAGGCGTCCCTGACCAGAGCCATGGTCTGCTGCGCCTGGTCGTCAAGTGAAGCCGATACGCGTCTTGCATCCAGAATAACCTGAATGGTGCTGACAACAATCCCGCTAATCAGCGCAACAGCCAGTACCCATCGCAGTACCCGGTACCCCAGGCGATGT
>JAWWAM010000301.1:0-4259 GCA_033721715.1 Marinobacter sp. | reverse complement strand
GCCAGCACGATCGGCAGAATAATCTGATGGGCCAGATAGAGGGTATAGAGAATGCCCAGTGCAAACAGGCCGTTGAGTGGTGTGGCAAGGTCGGATCGGGCCGCTTTCTCCGTGTCCGGTTCGCCATTCGGTTGGGTGTTCTGGTTCTCGTCGTCCATGCAGATCAGAATGCCTTTGCTGTCTGGGGTGGTTTGAAATAGCCCTTTCGGGCCAGAGCCCGGTCATCGGTGCCCTACGACTTTTGTTGTAGCACATAACCCGATACTCTGTCTGAAACAGTCTCTCAAGAGTGCAGCTATGGCTACCTACACCATTGAAATTGATGAAACCTTTGATGTGCCGCGGGACAAGGTCTTTGCCCTGTTTGCCGACCACGAACGCTTTGGCAAAATGGTGGGCGCACCGGTAAAGCGAATTCGCGACAGTGACCAGGCCGATCCCAATGGCGTCGGGTCTATCCGCAAGATCGGGATTGGTCCCATTGGCCTCAAGGAAACGGTAATTACCTTTGAGCCGGGCACCCTGATCGAATACACCATTTCCAGCATGAGCCCCATCCGCAATCATCTCGGCCGGATCCGCTTCGAAGACGTCGCGGATGGAAGAACCCGCGTTCAGTACACCATTTCCTTCGACGACATCGTACCCTACACAGGCAAACTGGTGAGTTCAGCACTGGACCAGGGTATTCGTAAGGGGATCCGGCGCGTTCCCAGGCTTGCCTGAATGCCGTTGCAAAACATTACTTGATGGATATCAGTTTATTGACCTGACGCAATAGGTCGCATTAACCAATTTTGTACCCTCCCGGAAATTTTGCAGTACCCGGCCACCCAGGCCGGGTAATCAGCCTACCGGGAGACAAGCATGGCAGCGGAACCCATCGTTCTGTTTGATAACGGGCAGCACAAATGCCTGATGTTCGATTCACTGGTTACCGGCGAGGGCGTGCAGTCCAACCAGTTCCTTATCGTTGATGGCAAGCACGAAGCCCTGATCGACCCTGGCGGAGATCTCACTTACACCCCACTATCGGTTGCTGCGTCGCGATACATGAATATCCGCGAGCTGGACTATGTGTTTGCGTCCCATCAGGACCCGGACATTATCGGCGCGATCGACCGATGGATCGTTCACACCAGTGCCAAAATTGTCACCTCCCGCCTCTGGGCCCGCTTCCTCCCGCATCTGGTGTCCGGCTACGTGACCGGCCAGCTTAGCGGAAGTGTTTACGACCGCATCATCAGTGTGCCGGACGGCGGTATTAACGTGCCTTTCGGCGAGTCCTATATCCAGTGTCTGCCCGCCCACTTCATGCACTCGGTGGGCAACCTGCAATTCTATGATCCGGTTTCAAAAATCCTGTTCTCAGGGGATCTCGGTGCCTCCATGGGTGGGGAGGACGACCACAAGCCGGTGACAGACTTCGGCAGACACATCCCCCACATGATCGGTTTCCACCGGCGTTACATTGCCTCACGAAAGGTGTGTGAGTTGTGGGCCAATATGGTACGGCAGATGGAGGTCAGCGCTATTGTGCCGCAGCACGGCAAACGCTTTGAAGGCCCGGCAATGGTGGATCAGTTCCTGAACTGGGTATCCAGTGTCGACTGCGGCATTGATCTGGTCAGCCAGGAAAATTACCGCCAGCCGGTGGACTATCTCTCAGCGTAGCTTAGCGGACGCCGCCGACACGGTCCTGCTGTCCCGGTACCGGTTGCTGTGGGCCGCGGCCCGTGCCCGTTGTCGGGTCCCTGTTCACACCGACGCCCGGGCCGGGCGCACTGGCAGGGCCCTGGGGTTCGCCACCCGGCTGCCCCCGAATCTGGCGACTACGGGGATCATCACCAGAAGAGGATGGCAAACCTTCAACGCTCTCGGGGTTCATGCCCTGGGCCCGGGCGCGGTCTGCCATTTTCAGGCGGTGCTCGTCCAGAATGGCCTTGCGTTCTTCCTGGCTGCCGGCGGAGCGTATACGCTCCTGTAACTGCTCCTGTTCTTCCGGCGTCATAAGCCCGGAGCCTGCCATGGGCTGCCGACCCTGGCCGCGCATCTGATTCTGGCCCTGGTTCTGCATCTGGCCCTGCCCTTGCATCTGACCCTGCTGGGGAGAAGATTGCTGTGCTGCGACCATGCCCGGCAGGGCCAGTAGCAAGGTGAGATTCATGAATAGAACTGCTGAACGTCTCATCATTCCGCTCCCGGTCCGTAAATCGCCGGGGTAGGCCCGGCGATCAGATCAGTTAACTATTGGCCAGAGCATACTTGCCTTTACCCGGCGAATAAATGGGGCACCGCATTCCTCGCGGATCAATGACCACATGGTAATAACCCGGCAACGGAGCGCAGCAGGTGGCTGGCACTTTCAAGGTCAGGGATCATCGGCTGCCTTCGCTTGCCAGTAATCCGCCCTGGCCGGGTCGGGCGCGGTACCGATACCCCCGGCATAGGCCCTTGCAACTTCGGACATGCTCAGACCGTCGCCAGCTTCCGCCGCTTTCAGATACCACTCAAATGCTTTGTCATCACTTTGCTCCACACCCTGGCCTGCGGCGTACATATTTGCGAGGTTGTACATCCCCTGCTGACTACCCGCTTCGGCCAGCGCCTGGTAACGCTGGAAAGCCAGATCATACTGGCCCATTTTGTAGACCGCGTAGGCCTCCAGAACCCTGACCATCTCGCGCGCCACCCCCATCTGCTGGTTGGCTTCATCGCTTTGGGCCGTGGAGGAAAACAGCACCAGAAAACTCACGACCACGGCTATACGGCCTGAAGTGTATCGACGTGTCATGAAAGCCTCCGGGGAATAGGGGACAATCCACCCTATCACCCGGAGCGCACAGCGTCTTTGACTCTAAAGTGGCGAAGGTTTACAACTTTGGAAGAAGCAGACAGCCCGGAAATAACTCTGTCACCGGCCTGTTTTGTCGAGTAAAATTCGCACTTTTGAAGCAACATTGAGGCAGCGAAATGGGCAGAGCCTACCAGAACCGCAAAGACTCCATGGCCAAAACGGCCGCCGCCAAAACCAAGGTCTACAGTAAATACGGTCGCGAAATCTACGTGTGTGCGAAGTCCGGTGGCCCGGACCCGGAAAGCAACCTGTCACTGCGTGGCCTGATAGACCGTGCCAAGAAAGATCAGGTACCGGCGCACGTTATAGAGAAAGCCATCGAGAAGGCCCAGGGGGGAGCCGGTGAAGACTTCTCCCCTGCCCGCTATGAGGGCTTTGGCCCGGGTAATTGTATGGCCATTGTGGATTGCCTGACAGACAACCCCAACCGCACCTTTGGTGACGTTCGCCTGGCCTTCACCAAAACCAAATGCAAAATTGGCACCCAGGGCAGTGTCAGCCATATGTTCGATCACTGCGCCATATTCGGCTTCAGGGGCGATGATGAAGAAGCTGCACTGGAAGCGCTGGTGATGGCCGACGTGGATGTCACCGACATTGAACACGAAGATGGCATGATTACCGTGTTCGCACCCCACACCGACTACGCCAAGGCCCGCCAGGCACTGCAGGAAGCATTTGAAGGCCTGGAGTTCGAGGTTGACGAGATCCAGTTCCTTCCCCAGACCACCACAACCATTGAAGGCGACGACATCGAGCTGTTCGAGAAATTCATGGACATGCTGAACGATCTGGATGACGTGCAGAACGTCTACCATAACGCTGTGATTGCCGATCAACAGGAGCAGTAAGTTGCCAAAGGTCGTCATACTGAAAACCGGCACCACTTACCCTGCCCTCCGTGAGACGTTCGGGGATTTTGACAGCTGGTTTGCAGCCCGGTTGGCGCCAGAGCTCGATGTCAATGTGGTAGATGTTACTGTAGACGACCTCCCGGGCCGACCGGAGGACTGGGACGGTGTCGTAATCACCGGCTCACCGGCCATGGTCAGTGACCGCGAACCATGGAGCGAGCACACTGGTAGCTGGCTTGCCGATGCGGTCAGCGCCGAAATTCCGTTACTGGGCGTGTGCTATGGCCATCAGTTGCTGGCCCACGCTCTGGGGGGTGAAGCTGGCTTTCATCCCCGGGGCCGGGAAACCGGCACCCATCCGATCGAGCTGTTGGACAACGCACTGGATGATCCCCTGTTCAAAGGGCTTCCCCGTCAGTTCCCGGCACAGCTCACTCCAGCAGAATTTGTAGCAACCTATCATGCAGCGCCAATCACTCATCTTCACCCAACCCACCCACGTCGAAATCCGCGAGGAAACCTTACCGCCTCTGGCCCGGCGCGAAGTC
>JAWWAM010000300.1:0-4269 GCA_033721715.1 Marinobacter sp. | reverse complement strand
CCTGTATTCTTCAGGCCAGAGGCCCCGCATCGAACAGAATCCCCCCTTTCAAAACGGAACTCAGATGCCGTACCAGTTTGAGGATCTCAAAAGGAGCTGCCAGGCAGAATGGCGCGCCTACATCGAACACAGCTTCGTAAAACAACTGGGCGATGCGTCGCTGGCGCCGCAGGCCTTCCAGCATTATCTCAAGCAGGACTACCTGTTCCTGAGCCAGTTCGCCCGGGCCTTTGCCCTGGCTGCCTACAAAAGCCCGACTTTGACTGACCTCAGGCAGGCGAAGGAAGGACTGCAGGCAATCGTGGATGTAGAGCTGGACCTTCACATCAGCTACTGCATGGAATGGGGCATTTCCGAACAGGAGCTTGCCAGGCTGCCGGAAGCACGGGCCACTATTGCCTACACTCGCTACGTGCTCGATGCCGGCAACCGGGGGGACCTACTGGACCTGCACGTTGCCCTCTCCCCCTGCATGGTCGGTTACGGCGAAATCGCTAACTGGCTGAACCAACGGGCAGACACCATTCGGGGAGCCAGCAATCCCTACGATGCCTGGATCGCCATGTACGAAAGCGACGGATTCCAGGACGCCATGCAAGCGGAAATCAGTTGGCTGGATGAAAGGCTTGCCGACGTATCCCCCACCCGGTTCGAGCAGCTCACACGAATATTCAGCGACGCCACCCGGCTGGAGATCGATTTCTGGGAGATGGGGCTGAACCAGAGCGACTGACTTTTACAAACCAGCGGTCAGGGTGCGGCCTTCCCCTCAGTCGTCATCGCTGAACGCCGAACGATGAAATTCCACGGCCTCATTCGCTTCCTTCATGCCCGCTTCCAGCAATTCCGGTATATCTCCCCCAGCAAGCACTTCCAGTACCGCGTGAACACCCTGGGAGAGCGACGTCAAACTGTAGCCGCCTTCCAACACCAGCGCGAGCCTGCCTTCACAATGCTGGGCAGCGATGTCCTGGATGATGCGGGTCATAACCTTGAAACCATCGTAGGTAAGATTCAGAGCCATATCGTTGCGGTGGGGATCGAACCCTGCCGAGACAAGAACCAGGTCCGGTTTGAAGTGCTCGGCTGCGGGCACCAGTATTTCGCGATACACTTTTTCAAAGGCAATGTCTCCGGCCGACTCCGGAAGCGGAACATTGATGGTATAGCCCTCACCGAAGCCCGCACCAACTTCTTCAAGATGGCCAGAACCCGGATAAAACGGGGCGGCGCAATGGGTATCGAAAAACAGAACATCCGAGTCTGCCCAGAAAATATCCTGGGTACCGTTACCATGGTGGGCGTCCCAGTCGATGATCAGCACTTTTTCACAGCCCAGTTTTGCCTGGGCATGGGCTGCCGCCACGGCAATATTATTCAACAGACAGAAGCCCCGTGCCCTGACCGGCTCCGCGTGGTGCCCCGGTGGCCGCACCAGCGCAAATGCACTCTGGCAATCGCCATTAACCACACTCTCCACCGCCGCAATCGCGTTTCCAGCCGCTGCCAGGGCGGCGTTGACGCTGTCTGGCGAAACGGCTGTAGTGTCAGAGTCCACCCAGGCGCTCTTTCCGAACAGTGAGAGGAAGTGATCCAGATAAGAGGTGGTATGTACCCGGGCCAGCTGATTATAGGTGGCGGCGCTCCCGACCTTGAACTGGACTCCCGGGACAGGATGTTGCTCGAGGTATTTCATGACTGAGGTCAGGCGACCCGGATGTTCAGGATAACTCCACTTGAAGTCCAGGTCCTGAAGAATACTTCGGACGCGTTTCTCCACCCGGCTGGGCACAAAAGGCAGATCCACCTGGGGGTTGTGGCCGAGCATGACCTCATCATAAAAGACATTTACGGTTCGATCGCCTAGCACTCCAGTCTCCTCCTGGCCTTGAGCATCGTTGCGGTACCGGCTGCTAAGCCCGGCTGTCCAGGGCTTCCTGCACCGAGGTTGTGAAAGCCGCAGCACGCACCCCTATGGTTTTGAACCCCAGCCGGGTCCAGGCTGCCTTGGCCTCTTTATTGGACGCGGAATACTCCAGGACCAGCTCGTAAGCACCGCGGCTCTCCGCAAAGGCAACCAGGCTACGCAGCAAGTCCGGAAAAATTCCCAGCTTGCGAAACTCGGGCTCCACCCAGACATCATCAATGAACGCCGATCGGTACTCAACGTGACTCGTCTGCTCCCAGATGCCCTGGTTGCGCGAAATATAAATATACCCCATACCAACAAGCCCTTCCCCGGGCACTTCCGCCACCATAATGTGCTTGTTTGCATCGGTCAGCGACGACAGCAGTACCCCCTGAAGGCGGTCCCGTTCACGCTCCTGCAGGCTCTGGGGTGGCGAGCCCGAAACATGCAGTGCCAGGCTGGCAAGGAATTCCACCAGCCTGGGCAGGTCATCCTCTACGGCTTCCCGTATCAGATACCTGGGGGCAGCCTTTTTCTTGCTAACCATAATGTAACTCCCGTCAGACTACCGCGCGTGCCCGCAGGGCAGGAATGTGTTCCGGAGGAAGCGGACGGGAGAAAAGAAACCCCTGGCCATAGGTGCAATGCTGTCTGTGCAGAAAGGTTAGCTGCTCATTTTTTTCAATACCTTCAGCCACCTGGTCCAGCCCCAGGGCTTTGGCCATTTCGATGATGGTGCGGGTAATCGTTGCCCCGTCATCACACGCTGGCAGGCCCTCAATAAACGAGCGGTCAATTTTAAGGCTGCTCACCGGCATCCGGCGAAGATAGGCAAGTGAGGAGTAGCCCGTACCGAAATCGTCGATGTTGATCTCGATATCCCGCGCCTTCAGACGAATCAGGTTACGTTCCACAGCCTCACTGTCCCGCACCAGGGAATGCTCGGTGATTTCAATTCGCAGCAGCTTTTCGGGAACGTGCGCGGCGGTCAGGCGCTTGAGCAAGTCCTCTGCGAAGGCCGGCTGTAACAGTTCAGCCGGGGATACATTCACTGCAACGGGAATATCCCAGTCGGACTCCAGGCACCAGGCCTGCAATTGCCGGCATACTTCCTCGCGCACCCACCGGCCGATTGGCACAATCAGACCACTTTGCTCGGCCAGTGGAATAAACCGCTCCGGAGACACCTGCCCAAGTTCGGGGCACCGCCAACGCAGCAGTGCTTCAACACCAGCCATTTTCCCTGTAGTTAAAGAGAAAATCGGCTGGTACAGCAGATAAAACTCGTCTCTCGCCAGAGCGCCTTTCAGGCATGACTCGATTTTCAGAATTTCTGAGAACGCATCCGAGTGGGAAAGTTCGAAATAATGCACGGGTTCGGCCGCGCTCTCAGGGCTGACCCGAATCGCCGCCGATGCCTGTGCAATCAGGGCTTCTGGAGTATCGCCCTGATCGGGAAACAGGCTGCCACCGATGCGAACCCTCAGATAATGCTCTTTGCCCAGGCAACGATAGGGGCGCTCAAGCGCTGCATGAATCTGGTGGGTCACTTCTTTACGCTGAATGTCATTGTGTACCGGAAAGACCAGAGCCAGCTCATCACCCTCCAGGCGTGCGGCTGAACCACCCTGGGGGCACTTATCCCGCAGCCGTTCAGCCAGTTGCTGCAGCAGCTCGTTTCCGCCCTGGGTGCCCAGGCTCTGGTTAATCACACGCAGACCAGTCACGTTGAACAACAGCACCGCCACCTGCAGGGATTCCATCGTGGCCAGTTCCAGAAGCTGGCTCAGGCGGTCCATCAGCAGATGACGATTGGGCAGTTGGGTAAGAGGGTCGTAATAGGCCGAGCGCTCTATTGAGCCCTTCAGAGTCAGCAAGTCCGCCGTATGGCCAATTTCATTTTCGATAAGGTCGGCGAACTGGCGCAGGCGGATACGATGGTCCTCATCAAAGTACCTGGGCTGATGATCCAGCACGCAAAGCGTGCCCAGAGCCTGCCCCCGCGGACCACGCACCACAGCACCCGCGTAAAAGCGAATGTAAGGGTCGCCCGTGACCAGTGGGTTACCCGCAAAGCGGGGGTCATCCAGGGCATCAGGAACCACCAGCAACGCATCCTGGTTAATGGCGTGCCCACAGAAGGAAATATCGCGGGGGCACTCGGCTATGTTCCAGCCCAGCCTGGATTTAAACCACTGCCGATCGCGGTCCAACAAAGTGATCAATACGATGGGAAACCCGAACACACTCGCCACCAGGCTGGTATAACGGTCAAAACGCAGCTCCGAGGCCGTGTCCAGAAGCCGAAGGCCATACAGCTCCTCCAGGCGTTCCTCTTCCCCCTCGGTAATATCTGGCGG
>JAWWAM010000299.1:0-4307 GCA_033721715.1 Marinobacter sp. | reverse complement strand
GCTGCCACTGCCTTCGACCCGCTGGTTGAGACCGAAATACGGCCGCGAGGTGTGATTGATCGGCAGGATGGCATCGGCACGGCCAGTGACGAAAACTGACGGCTTTCCTTGCAGGTTTCCGGAGGCACGAACCTGTTCAATGCTCTCAGCAATACGTTCTGCCATCTCCGCTGCAGGGCCTGAAAGCGCCGTGCCAGAGGTAACATCGGTTCCCACCGCAAGGCTTCTCAGGCATAACAATGCATCCAGACCATAATCCAGTTGGCTGGAACTGGGCGAGGCACTGGCTGCAAGGTTGGTGGGCTGGCCTTCGGCGTTGTCGTACACCAGGTTCACCCCGGCGCTGGGTGGAATCCCGTTGCTCGCCGAGAACAGAGCTGCCTCCTGGGCCCCACTGAGCTGGGTCACTGCTCCCCCGGCGTCCGTGGCAGCGAGGCTGATGTCACAAAGCCTGTCTTCCACACCCGCTTTTGCATAGGCGTTGGCGTAGGTCATGGAAATACTCTGGGCTACCGCCAGTCCGAAGTGCACGGGTGCCAGCAGGTTCTGCTCAGGCTGAATGCCCAGGTCTTCTTCCAGGATTCGCAGCGCCTCGGCTGCCCGTTCATCCGTAGTAGCACCGGTCACCAGGCCCTTGTTGGCAAGGGAGTTACAGATGTTCTCCGCAACAGTGAAGTTGTTGAACGTTGCGTTCAGGGGCGCCACATCACGGACTTCCGGCGCGATATTGGCACAGCCCTGATACACCGCCAGTGCCGTGGTGTAATCCAGCAGGCTGCGGCTGTGTTCAGCAATCTCGGGGCCGCTGCCCTGGCGAATGGTGAAACTGGTGTCCACCTGGGGATTGACGTTGGGCTCCGAGACCGCAACGCCATCGATCAGACCACGATCATCCAGCTCTGCGGCCCGGACGGAGGCGCCGCCGCCATTGGACACACTGGATGCGATCACCAGGGTGTTCTTTGGCCACACCTTTTTCACTTTACGATCATTACCGGTTTCCTGTCCGAACTTCTCGTTAAGTACATAAAAGCCAAATTCGATGGACTGGAGAACATGACGGCCCCAATCCGCTTCCGGATTAACCCGTGAATGGGCATGCTTATAGGCAAACCGGTCCGGCCAGGCCGCATCAAAGTCGGCACGTTCCTGGGCGCTCAGGTCAGCCCGGAACTGCACCGGTTCACCAGCCTGGGTCAGGGTGCCATCAATACGCTGGGCGGCATTGGTGCTCAGGTTGTGGGAACCGGTACCGGTTCCCTTGTCGGTGTAAACCACGGCACAACCTTTCTTCAGCCCCCATTCCCCGGCGGTACCAATGGCACCGTAGATACCCCTGGAACCGGACGATGGCGCAGTAATCATGCAGGCCTGGTCAGGGTTGAAACTGTCGGGCACCTGGACCATGACGGTAACAGGCACATCACTGCCCTCCACCGACATGTAGGCCAGGTGCTCTTCTCCCGCAATCAGGCCTTCACCTCCATTGCCTGCCTGGGGCCCGAAAAACTCTCCATAACCCCCGCCGGGCACCGTATCCACGAGAGCGCGATAATTGTTGTAGATCGCCAGCGTTCTCAGCTCCTCCGGAGTGGGGTTGAGCGGATCATCAAATGCCGGCGCCGTTCCACTGGCAAGGCCACTGGCACCAAGCCCACCGGTCAGGAGGTCGTTGGTTACGCCATCATACTGGGCGACCTGGACGTCACCCTGCACAAAATCCGGGAGTTGATTGAAGGGGCTTTTACACGCGGTAGCTGTAAGCGTCACCGCACCGATTAACGTGCATTGCAGTAGTGTTTTCATAATTTTCCCTGTTGTTTTTGTTAGACACCGGGCCGGGCGCACAAGAGAGAAGCCAGGCACCACCGGTGGGGCCATGCGTATCCTGTGCCAATAAACCAAGTCTTTGATATTTAAAATATTCTCAAAATATCTCGACTATCCATGGCAGGCGTTTCCGGATAACCGGACGGTTGAAAGTCTGCGAAAAGGCGAGAAAGAGTGCTCTGGATATGCTCAGTGCGACATTGGGGAGGGTGTAGCGAAATCCGGACGCCGTCTTGTTTTCCGGACACGTCCCGCACCGGAACACGGAAGGACATCCGCCAGCGTGATTCCGCCGTACCAGTTCCTGATACTCAAAAATGGACGGAGAACTGATGCGCCTTTCACGCCTGCTGCCCCTGCTTGCCAGTGTGCTACTGAGCGCCTGCGCGTCTCACCAGAATGCACCGGAGCAGGCAGTATCAGTGCCGGAAACCGGCTTCACCACCGAGACAGACGTTACCTTCTCGCCGGCGGGATGGCCCCAGGCACTGCAGGCGGACCTCTACCTGCCGGAGAGCAGCCAACCCCTGCCGACGGTGCTGCTGGTCCATGGCGGCGGCTGGGAGCGGCGCTCGCGCGCGGATATGGCGTGGATTGCCGAAAGCCTTGCCAGCCGGGGTTTTGCAGTAATGAACATTGACTACCGCTTTGCCCCGGACCATACCTTCCCCGCCCAGCTTTATGACCTGCAGGTAGCCATGAACTGGCTTGACAAGGAGGCCGATAACTACCATCTGGACCGTGACGCCATCAGTGCGTTCGGATTTTCCTCCGGAGCCCACCTGGTCAGCCTGATGGCACTGGTTGCCGAATCCGGGCATCCTTTAAACCAGCCTCACGGAGGCAAGCATGCCAGGCCAGTGGCCGTTGTCGCAGGCGGTCTGCCGGGCGACCTCCGCACCTTTGGCTCCGGGAAGCTGATCCGCCAGTTCCTGGGTGACGATCAGGAGAACATGCCCGGGGTCTACCAGGCTGCGTCACCCATAACCCACATCACCGCTGGCGCACCGCCATTCTTTCTCTTCCATGGGGCGCAGGACATGCTGGTACCTGCCAGCCAGGCCAAGGAGTTCCGGGCCCGCCTGACAGACCATGGCGTCGAGAACGAGCTGTACCTGATGTATCTGCGAGGCCATGTAACCAGTTTCCTGACCGCCGGTAATGCCGTTGAAAAGGCGACGGAATTTCTGGCCCGACATACGGGCAAGGCTTCGCCGGTCAGCCAGCAGAAAGACTGAACGAACCAGGAGTCAGAGTGCCACAAAGGGAGCCACGGTCAGCGCCAGAATAACCACGATGGCGATGCAAGCCGCAACCGTGGTAACCGGCTTATGGCGCAACCGATCCCAGAACCCGCCGGTCCGCCCTTCCACCAGATCCCGCTCATAGGCCTCGCGCTGATGTTGCAAGCGCTCCCTCTGATAATTCTCCAGCAGTTCCCTGGCACGCTGGGCCTCCTCGTTATCATGGACCCAGAAACCACCCATGCTTATGCCCCAGCGGCTGGGCGGGGTTTCGTAATAGGGCACATTGTGGGCTTCAAACAGCTCACGGATTTCGTCGGCCTCGTCATCGGGAACGTGACGCAGATTCATGAGGTGGTTGGTCATGGTATGTCTGGCACCGGGTTATGGGATACCCTTATCCTAGCATCACGGGAAGGTTCTCACCGCCCAGTTCACCAGGATAATCAATGCCAGATAGCGCTATTCGACGATTATTGGAGTTCGATGACCAGGTCCAGCGAGACCGCGACCAGAGCCCGGCTTTCCTGCACCGGCGGGATCGCCGTTTTGCCCTCGATTGTCGCGACAAGGGTCTGGCGCCAGGCCCGGACCAGTGGCTCCAGCATGTCCGTAAACTGCGGCCGCCGCTGCCCGCCGCCGACCCCTTGCGTCGTTGGCGACACCTGACCACAGGCTTTGCACTGGTGGGCCTGGTCGCCGGTATCATGGCCATGCTGGGACTGTTGTTCTACGACGGAGGCCAGAGAATCAACCTCACGGTTATTCTGGCATTTGTGCTGCTCCAGTGCCTGCTGGCTGCGATCACCACCGTCCAGGCCTTTGCCGGCTGGCAGCCCTGGCGCTGGCTGTTACGGAAGTTTTCTACCGCACCCCCCTCGGCTGTGCTGCAGCCCCTGCAACCTATGCTGATGGCGCGCGCCGCCCATACCGGCGGGCTCATGTTCGGCATAGCGGGATTGATCACCCTGCTGGTGCTTGTGGTTATACAGGATCTAGCTTTTGGCTGGAGCACGACTCTCGACACCGGCGCCGACAGCTATTACAACCTGCTGGCATTCGTGGCCACTCCCTGGCACAACCTCTGGCCCACAGCCGTGCCCGACAGGGAGCTGGTGGACGCTACGCGGTTCTTCCGCAGCGGCAGCCAGAGTGCCGCCGACCCGGCGCTATGGGGGCGCTGGTGGCCCTTTGTTGCCATGGTCTGGCTCACCTATGTCATCCTGCCAAGGC
>JAWWAM010000298.1:0-4327 GCA_033721715.1 Marinobacter sp. | reverse complement strand
TGCACTTGGAACCGAAAACGTCATCAGCGTCCATCACTGGAACGACACCCTGTTCAGTTTCAGGACCACCCGCGACCAGAGCCTGCGCTTTGAGAACGGCCATTTCGTCATGATCGGCCTGCCGGTGGACGGCAAGCCCCTGCTTCGTGCCTACAGCATTGTCAGTGCCAATCACGAGGAATACCTTGAGTTCCTCAGCATCAAGGTTCAGGACGGCCCGCTGACCTCCCGCCTCCAGCATCTTCAGGAAGGCGACTCGCTGTTTGTCAGCCGCAAGCCCGTGGGCACCCTGGTGATGGCGGACCTGAACCCGGGAAAGAACCTTTACCTGTTCGGCACCGGCACCGGGCTGGCGCCGTTCATGAGCATCATCCGCGACCCGGAAACCTACGACCGCTTTGAAAAGGTGGTGCTGGTACATTGCGTGCGGGAAGTGAGCGAGCTGGCCTACCACGACTACCTGACCAGCGAACTGCCCGGCCACGAGTTCCTGGCGGAGATAATTGGCGACAAGCTGATGTACTACCCCACGGTTACCCGGGAGCCGTTTCGCAACCAGGGACGGATCACCACCCTGATTGAATCCGGGCAGCTGGCAAAGGATACCGGCCTGCCTCAACTGAATCCGGACACTGACCGGGCCATGCTCTGTGGCAGCCCGGCCATGCTCAAAGACCTCTCCGCCATGCTCGACAGTCTCGGTTTCGAAGCATCACCCCACCAAGGTGAACGCGGCGACTACGTCATTGAACGCGCATTCGTGGAACAGTAACCGGAGGTATTGCCATGTCCAGCCCAGTTTCCTATCTGCCAGCCCATCAACAGACGCGCCAGGGGCCGGAACAGAAAACGGTTCCCGGCGTAAAACACCTGATAGCAGTGGCTTCCGGCAAAGGCGGTGTCGGCAAGTCCACAACCACCACCAACATTGCCCTTGCGCTAGCCCGCAGCGGCGCCCGGGTGGGCGTCCTGGATGCCGATCTTTATGGCCCCAGCCAGCCCCGCATGCTTGGGCTGAAAGGCATGCCTGACAGCCCCGATGGAAAAATTCTGGAACCCATGATCGGCCACGGCATCCAGACCATGTCCATCGGCTTTCTGGTGGATGACGAGTCCCCCATCATCTGGCGTGGCCCGATGATCACCCAGGCCCTGACCCGGTTGGTGTACGAGACCCGCTGGGACAATCTGGATTACCTGATTGTGGACATGCCGCCAGGCACCGGCGACATCCACCTGACCATGGCCCAGCGCATGCCGGTTTCCGGTGCGGTCATCGTCACCACACCCCAGGACATCGCGCTGCTGGATGCCCGCAAGGGGTTGCGTATGTTCGAGAAGGTAAATATTCCGGTGCTCGGCATTATCGAAAACATGAGCACTCACATCTGCACTACCTGCGGCCACGAGGAACACATCTTCGGCGAAGGCGGTGCGAGAAGAATGGCGGAGGAAGCCGGCACCGAACTGCTTGGGGAATTGCCCCTGGATATCCGGATCCGCACTGGTTCTGATTCAGGCCAGCCGATCATGACAAGCGAACCCGATGGCACGCTGGCAAACGCCTATCGGGAGATCGCGACGAGGATTAGCCGGGAGGTTGAAGCGCGCTCCAATTCCTCCCGGGAAAATGCCTCCGGGCAAGACATGCCGGAGATCATCATGGAATAGCGAGGTAAGCCCCGATGCACTACCGGGGCTTCTTGGCGGTTTCAACCTGGGTGATACGGCCATTGCGCAATTTGACGATCCGGCGAAACTGGGTCTTGCCGGTTTCATACATCCACTCTTCCACAGGCACCAGGGTCTCCGGCCGATAATGCCCGGAAACCTTTGATCCGCGGCCCACGACCTCCCAGGTAACCCGCCGGGAAACCGGCTCGCCGCAATAGGCCACCATTTCGAACTCACTGACCCCACTCTGTAGCCGGGCCGGGGAGCAATCACCGGCACTGGCGCCGGCAAAGCCATAGCCCAGGCTGTGCTCTCTGCGCAGCTTGCCATCGCGAAATTCGAGGCGGCGGATGAACCCCTGGGGGCCAGGATTGTAATACCAGTGCTCTACCTCGCCCACAACGCCGACGCCGGGAACTGTGGCCGTCGGGTAAGTGGCGACGTAATCCGGCGCTCCGCAGCGCTCTTCCACTTCCACCGGCCAGTCGCCGACGTCCACCAGCGAGGAACCACAACGAAAGGCAGCATTAGCGGTGCCGGGCAAGACTATCAGGCCCGGTACTAATACCATCCACAACAATCTGATCGATAACAGCAAGCGCATGACGTTTCCCCCGGTTGTGCACTTCTGATCCCCCAATACTAGAACGATAAAAACACGATAGGCACCCGTAAATCGTAAAGATCACGTAAAAGCCAGCTATCGGTGTTTGGCTACCCGAGTCGTCCACAGGGTCAGCCCTGCCAGCGCAACCGCCAGCAGCATTGGCCATATCAGTGCCCATAACTGATACGGTGCCGGCAACCACAGCGGGGACTTGACCAGCCCTTCTATCTCCCAGGGCATCCACCAGAAGGCCACCAGGCTCACACCAACCGCCATCAGCCATCCGGCCGCCAGCATCAGAGGGTTCCGGCCCGTCTGCAGCGTTCCTGAAAGTGTCCAGAAGTAGCGCAACACCAACAGCAGTGTAGCCACGGCCCCGGCAGTCATCAGCGGCGACAGGTAACCGGCGAGGGCAAAGTCCAGCTTGTCTTCCGCCAGGCCTTCTTTCATCGCCAGCTTGGCCAGCGCGCCACTGGTGAACGGTAATCCGGCCAGGGACAAACCCGGCAAGGCAATCAATAACCAGACTGTTGCCCTGCGAATTCTGCCGGCGGGAAGCGACATGCCCGCAGACAGAAACAGACTGCCCTTGGCCAGGCCATGATGGAGGGCGTACAGGGCAATTACCGAAAACAACACCGGCGCACGTTCGGGATCCGCCATCGCAGCACCCACCATCAGCACCATCAACCCCATCTGGCTGATACTGGAGTAGGCCAATACCGCCTTTGGTCGCTGCTGGCATACGCCCAGCACAGCGGCACCGATCGACCCCACGGCCCCGGCCACAAGCATCAGTGTTCCCCAGCCCTGCAAGGCAATATCACCAAATGGCAAGGTAACCAGCCATCCCAGCAACCCGGCCTTGATCATCGCGCCACTGAGCACGGCACTGGCGGGCGTGGGCGCGACGGGGTGGGCCAGCGGTAGCCAGAAATGCAGCAGAGGCAGGCCGGCTTTGACTCCGAACCCCGCTACCAGCAGGGCCATCATCAAGTCCCGGCGTGGCGACTCGGCAATCGCGGCCGGCAAATCCGAAAGCATCTGGCTGTCGGCAGCAGCGGACGCCAGCAGCAATCCCGCCAGAATCGCCATCTCCCCCAACACTGCCATCACCAGATACACCCGCCCGGCATGGCTTGCTTCTGTCGTCCCCTCATGCACCACCAGGCCATAGCCAGCAAAGGTCATCACTGCGAAGAAGCTGTAGAAGCTGCCAGCATCCACGGCAACCGTCAGTCCGAGATTCCCTGCCAGGGTCAGCCCCCAGAACACGCAGAACCGCTGCAGATGATGGGCGCCCAGGTAACCCGCCGCGTAAATGCCCGCTACAGTCCAGAGTAGCGCGGTCAGTAGCAGGAACAGCCGGCGCAACTCATCCATTGCCCAGAGGCCGCCGTTGAGCAACCAAGGGAGCTCCAGCTGCCAGCCGGGCTCGGCGGCAAGCGCCAGAACCAGTGCTGGCAACGGCAGAACAGGCATTGAGTAACGCAGCACCCTGGCCCATCCCGCACGCAGGGCCAGTATTGGATACAGTAACGGCAAGCCCACCGCCAGCAGAACCAGAACCGACTCGAAAGCGATCATGGCGAGTACTCCCGCAGCACAATCAGCTCGGCCCACGACAGCGGGCTAAAGGGTAGCGAAGCCAATACCCCGACCATGACGGTCATTACTGCCGTCAGCAACGGCGGCCAGAACAGCCAGGCGCTGGTTTCCAGCCGGCCCCAGAACCGCTCTTCGGGCCAGCTGGCTTGTGGCTCACGGAACCATAATCGGTGCAGTATGGGCAGAAAATAGGCCGCATTGAGCAAGCTGCTTAACACCAGCACTGCTATCACCCAATCCATGCCGGCAGCCAGTGCTCCACTGCCCAGGACCCACTTGGTAATAAAACCGGCCAATGGCGGCGCGCCAATCATGCCAAACGCGCCGATGGTAAACGCCAGCGATGTGCCGGGCATACGTCTCCCCACGCCATCCATCTCATCAATGCGGTGAATGCCCAGCGTTTCTGCATAGTTGCCTGCACAGAAAAACAGAGTG
>JAWWAM010000297.1:0-4331 GCA_033721715.1 Marinobacter sp. | reverse complement strand
TTTCTCAGCCCCGGCCTGCTGTTCCTGACTCTTGAGCGCCTGTGCGGCATTGTCGAGAAGGTTGTAAAAGGTTTGCGACAATCGCGATGGGTGGCCAGAGATCTTTGGCAGCTCTCCCGGTTTCTCCAGGATTTCCAGGTCATGACCATATTCGGTCTGGAGCAGGTGCACGGCACTGGCCAGCAGCTCGTTGACGTCACACAGGGTATAGTCGGCCTGATCAATGCTGGAGAAGGTCTTCAGGTCTGACACAATGCTGGCGATACGGCGGGTGCCATCAGAGGACTCCCCTATCAGGTCGGCGAAATCATCCAGCAATTCCCGGTTCTGGCCGGTATCCGGTACCAGCTCCCGCAGATCCTTGACGTACTCGCCAGCCACCTTGAGGTTGCTGGAAATAAAACCGATCGGGTTGTTGATTTCATGGGCCACCCCGGCGGCCAGCTGCCCCACGGAGCGCAGCCTGGCGCTTTCGTAGAGGTCCATCTGTGCCTGCTTGATCACCGTTACCTGCTCGTCCACCCGCTCCTGTAACTGGTCGGACAGCGCCCGGTAACGGGCTTCTGACGCTTTCAGGGCTTCGTTCTGCTTCTGCAGTTCGGCATAACTGGCCTCGGTGGTGTCGTGGTGCAGGTTGGCAGCAAGCCGGTACTTGGCAATAAACATCATCAGGAACGACACCAGGTCTGCCGCGGCAAGACGCTCCTGTTCGGAACTGCCGCCAGAGAGCCAGCCCACGGTTTCCAGGTTGAATTCCAGCGCCAATGCGCCTTCTGTCCTGTCTCTGCCAATCTCCACCGGTTCACGGCACAGGGCGCTGAGCATACGGTTCAGGCGCTGCAGCTGGTCCGCGGAGAGCAGGTCGTCAAGCGCGGGGTCGTCTTCAAAGTTACGCACGGCTGTCCTCGCTGGCGGCGCTCAGTTGCCGGATAAACGTATCGCGATCGATACCATGGTCCGCGTCCAATGCAAACTCCCTGTCCACCTCGGTGTACAGCCGGTCAAGAAGCACCCGGAAAGTCTCCAGAACGCCCTTGCCATGAAGGGCGGAAGCCATCTGCAGTGGCGCCCAGGGTGTTTCAGCCCAGCGCTGCTGGAGTTCAGCGTCGTCAACCACACCCGGCAGATCGCGTTTATTGAACTGCACGGCCATGGGCAGGGTATCGATATCCAGCCCGACCTTTTCCAGGTTTTCCTCCAGGTTCCCGAACGCCGTGGCGTTGTTGTCCTGTTGGCTGGTCTGGGAGTCCGCCACGAAGACCACGGCGTCTGCGCGGGACAACACCGCCTTGCGGGTGCTGTCGTGCTGAACCTGTCCCGGCACGGTATAGAGTTTCAACCGCAGATCCAGCCCGGAACCGCCCTTCAGACCGATGGGCAGCATATCGAAAAACAGGGTGCGGTCGTCGCGGGTTTCCAGCACCATCAGCTCGCCCTTGCGCTGGGGATTCAGCAGGGAATGCAGCTGCATCAGGTTGGTGGTTTTGCCACTCAGCGCGGGGCCGTAAAACACCACCTTCAGGGCCAACCTGTTGTCTTCAGGGCTATGATCCGCCATCAGTACCTCATTGGTCGCCGATCAGCACGGAGCCGTCGGCATCGCGCTGGACACGGGTAATACCGGGATTGTCCTTCTCGAGACGCAGCAATTCCTGTTCCCTGGCCTTTATCATCTGCCGCTGGGCCGTGACTTCATCCAGCAAACGCTGGTTTTCGGACTTGAGCTCGTAAATATCAATCGCGGATTTGATAGCCGCAACGACCTCATAGTCATCCCAGGGTTTGGAGAGGTAGCGGTAGACTTCCGCCTGGTTAATGGCCTTGATCATGGAATTTCGATCGCCATAGGCACTCAGCACAAGGCGCATGGCGTTCGGCTGGCGCTGTTTGGCAAACTGGAGATAGGTCACGCCATCGGCGGTGGGCATCTGGTAGTCCGAGATAATGACGGCGTAGTTGTGTTCAAGCAGGCCACCCAGGGCCGACTCCACGTTATCGTAGGTATGGATCTCCCAGCCATTGGGGCGCAGCAGACGTTTGAGGGCATTGAGGATGTTCGGCTCGTCATCCACCAGCTGAATCTTGATCATGATGCTTTCTCCGTTTCTTCCTCGTCCGGGCGGTGGACATACACCGTGTAGTGGGTACCGTCCGGTTCGCCTTTCTCGAACGCCACCAGTTTGTCGATGAGCAGGGAGGTCAGCTCCTTGCCTTCGTTCAGCAACAGCATGCCGGAGGCGGCATACAGGTTACGCGCCAGCACCATGCCAGCCTTCAGTCGCAGGGTGTCGAGGGCCACGATGTCCGGGTCTTCATGCTCTACGTCGGGAGCGACCTCAATGCACACTTCCAGGAATTTGTCCGCGGTCTCCGGGTCGTAAAGCCTGTCCCGGTAGCGCTTGATCAGTTTCAGGGCGTTATCACGGGATACCCGGCGCTCCAGGATCAGGCCGTACTGCAGCTCGATGAAGTCCACGGCAAGCCTGAGGATACGGGAGCCAAGGGGGATCTCGGTGCCTTCAAGTCTTTCCGGGACACCGTAGCCGTTCCATTTCTCCTGATGGTGGCGGATGATTCGGGCCGTTTCTTTCAGGGGTTCCAGGGCCATCAGCAGCTGTTCACTGTTGACCGGGTATTTCAGGTACTCCAGGCGCTGCTCTTTTGTCAGCAGGTCCGACGGGGCCTTGAACAATTCATCGGGCCAGCTCAGCTTGCCGAGATTGTAGAGGGCGGCTGCCATATACAGATCCCGGGAGAGGTCTTCGTCCAGTTGGTGGTATTCGGCATAGGCCTTCACCAGGCCGATGACCTTGGCGTTGGGCTGGCGGTTGGCCGGCAACCGCTTGTTGATCAGCGTGGAGAACACCTCAGTGGTGGTGACATAGCTGTGCTTCAGCTCTTTGTACGCCACATCCAGCATGTCGGCGGCTTCTTTCAGCTCCTCGGTGCGGGCGTGGACCTTCTCCTCCAGGCCCGCATTGAGCGCCTGCAGTTCCTTGTTCTGCTTGCGCGTCAGCTTCTCCAGTGCCAGCCGGCGACGTTCAGAATACTGGAACGCGAGAGCCTGGCGGATGACCAGCTTCAGCTCTTCATCGTCCCAGGGTTTGCTGATGTAGCGGTATATCTGGCCATCATTGATGGCCTTGATGGTGGAATTGATATCGGCATAACCGGTCAACAGTATGCGGATACACCAGGGCCACTTTTTCTTGATCTCGGCCAGCAGGGTGGGGCCATCCATGCCGGGCATGCGGGCATCTGATATGACGAGGTCGAATTTCTGCTCATTGAGCAATGCCAGTGCTTCCTCACCGGATGCGGCCGTGCGGAGGTCGTAGGGCTCTTTACGGAGTATTCTTTGCAGACTACGGAGGATGTTTTCCTCGTCATCCACCAATAACAGGCTGGCGTTGGAGGGAAGAGACTCTGCCATGGTCAGCCCCGCTCATTGTCCACTGGGGTCTCTGGCTGCTTCAATGGCAGGCATATACGAAAACAGGTGCCCTTGCCGGTCGATGCGGCTTCCGCTGTGATGTTGCCGTTATGTTTCTGGATGATATTAAACGACAGGGAAAGCCCCAGGCCGGTGCCCTTGCCGACCGGTTTGGTGGTGAAAAAAGGCTCGAAAATCCGGTGCAGGTTCTCCTCAGCGATACCCTTGCCGCTGTCTTCTACTTCGAGGATCGCCCATTCGCTGTCGCACCGGGTACGAACGACAATCTCGCCAAAATCGTCGATGGCGTGGGCAGCATTGACCAGCAGGTTCATGACAACCTGGTTTATCTGTGAACTGATGCACTCCACTTCCGGCAGGTCGCCAAATTCCCTGATGACAGTGGCTTTGTATTTCAATTCGTTGTTGACCACGTTGAGGGTGGTTTCAATGCCACGATGCAGATCCGCCAGCTTGAATTCCTCATCTTCGATATGGGAAAAATCCTTCATTGCCGAAATGATCGTTTTAACCCTCTCGATACCCTCCCGGGACTCTGCCAGAAGATCCTTAAGATCATCCTTCAGAAAGCTGTAATCTATATTCTTTTTAATCGCACTCAGGTCCTCCAGCGAGGCACCGGCGTCCACGGCATCGGTTAGCCTGAATAAGTCTTCAAGGTAAGTGCCCAGGCTTTGCAGGTTGGAATAGACATAACCAACGGGGTTATTGATTTCATGGGCAACCCCGGCTGCCAACTGACCAATGGCGGCAAGCTTTTCAGACTGCAGCAACTGTTTGTTTGCCTGCTCCAGCCTGGCGTTCAGCTGATCCTGCTCTGATGATCTGGCGTTGAAGTCCGGCATAGTGATGGTCCGTTCGGCGGTTGGCTCCGGAA
>JAWWAM010000296.1:0-4338 GCA_033721715.1 Marinobacter sp. | reverse complement strand
GAGCCGGCGCAGACGGCTACCAGGCCGGCGAGTGGGCCGTTGTGGATAAAGCCCGGGTCCTTGCGGCCGACCAGCATGGCTACCAGAACGCCGCCCACCATGGCCATCAGGCTGTTCACTGCCACCAGGCCGCTGATGCCGTCCAGAGTCTGCGCGGACATGACGTTAAAGCCGAACCAGCCCACGGTGAGAATCCAGGCGCCAAGGGCGAGGAACGGAATGTTGGACGGTGCAAAAGCCACTACTTTGCCATTGCGATATCGGCCCTTTCGAGCACCGAGCAGAAGCACGGCAGCCAGGGCGATCCAGCCGCCCACAGCGTGCACTACAACGGAGCCGGCAAAGTCGTGAAATGCTGCACCAAACTGGTTCTCCAGCCAGGCCTGAAAGCCGTAATTACCGTTCCAGATCATACCCTCGAAGAACGGATACACGAACGCCACAATCAGGCCCGAGGCAATCAGCATCGGATAGAACTTGGCGCGCTCGGCTATGCCGCCGGAGACAATGGCAGGAATCGCCGCGGCGAAAGTCATCAGGAAGAAGAACTTGACCAGATCGTAGCCATTGGCGGCGGTCAGTTCGGTGGCGCCAGCCATGAAATGGCTGCCATAGGCAATGTAGTAGCCGACGAAGAAGTAGGCGACGGCTGAGATGCCAAAGTCCGTCATGATTTTCACCAGGGCGTTGACCTGGTTCTTGTGGCGTACCGTGCCCACTTCCAGGAAGGCGAAGCCGGCGTGCATGGCCAGTACCATAATGGCACCGATAAGAATGAACAGCGTGTTGGCGCTTTCGGTCAGAGTATGTACTGCACTCGTGATCTCCACGGGTTGGATGCTCCTGGTTGTGCATTGATAGCGTGCACACCAAGCAAGGAGTGTTCCGTTGTGAGGCAAAACCAGGATAGGTAATGGATTAGACGACTATTGCGCGCGATAAGAGGGCAGTCGGCGCGGGATTCCGGCTTATCAGTGCCCTGATGTTGTGCGTTATTGGTGGTCCTGCACCATTGTGGTGGCCGTTTGTTCGGCCTGTTCCTTCCAGGCAGCATAACGAAGCAGATCGGATTCCACGAACGCCAGGCAGGCAGCCACCACGCCGGCGTCGTCGAGGAAGCCGATCCCCAGCAGCAGGTCGGGAATCAGGTCCAGGGGATTAAGTACATAGATCAGTGCGCCGGCGATGGCCGCAATGCTCTTCCACGGTACTTGCCGGTAGTTCCCCTGCCAATAGTCACCCAGCATGGCGAACATCAGGCGGATGTCGGTGCTGAAACGGCTTAACTTGCCACTGCTTCTGACTTTGTCCTCAATGGCCTTCTGACGACTTAGCAGGTCAGCCACATCATCGCGGCGAACCTTGTCGGCCTCGGTGTTCAACTGTTCGTTTGCCTTGCTTTCGCTGAAAGTAGCCATTGGCAGTTACCTGTATTGAAGTTCCTTGCCTGGCCCATGATCCACCAAGGCCACGGCAAAGCCAAGGGGTTTGCGGGTTACATCCGGGTCATGGTTATACTGTGGATATGGTCGATTACATCAAAAACAATCCTACGTCTTTTCCCGATGCTCTGTTGTACGAGGCCAGAGGGCTTGAGCTGTTGGCAAGGACACTGAAAGAAGCGAATGTCAGCGATCTGCGTGTTCCGCCGGTAAAATCGGTGTCGGAGCAAGAACTGGTGATCCCCCGCATCAGCCCCGGGCCGGCAAATGAGGCAGCAATGACAATGCTGGGAGAAGGGCTGGCCCGTATGCATGCCGTTCGTCAGCCCCACTATGGGTTTGAGAGTGACAATACGATCGGGTTGTCACCACAGAAGAATCGTGTGACGGACAACTGGGGGGATTTTTTCCTCGAAGACCGCCTGGGTTTTCAGGTAGGGATGGTCCGTAACCGGCAGGTGAGGGAAGAATTCGAGCTTGTGCTAGAGCAAAAGAGCGATTCTCTGGCGCAATTCCTGAACAAACACTGTGAACATCCCAGCTTGCTCCATGGCGACCTCTGGTCCGGCAATGTGCTGTTCGACAACGCTGGCCCCTGGTTGATTGACCCTGCGGTTTATTACGGTGATCGGGAAGCGGACATCGCCATGACCGAATTGTTTGGTGGCTTTTCAGAAGCCTTCTACCGCGCCTACGATCAATGTTATCCAAGAACGGAGGTTTACGCCAGCAAGCGGGCTATCTATAACCTTTATCACACCCTCAACCACTACAATCTCTTCGGGGCATCCTATCTCGATGCGTGCAGGCGTAATCTGGGAGTAATAGCGAGGCTTTGACTTGCGGGCAGGAAGATCGGGGCACACGCGGTACCCCGATGGTTCCACTGCAGGATCAGGCAGATTTACGGCGACGCGTATAGGCAAGGCCGGCAAGGCCAAGGCTGAACAATGCCAGGGTGCCGGGTTCCGGCACTCTGGCAAAGGCATGGTTGTCGCTCTCGAAGGCGTAATTGGTGCTGCTGAGACGCACTTCGTTGAACAGTTCACTTCCGAAGAAGAAGTTGATGTAACGGTTGGTGCTGTCAGAACTCTGGTTACCGTCTGCAGTTCCGGGGATTACCGCTGAAATGTCGTCACCGGTAAAGCTCTCTACCAGCAAACCATCCAGCAGGAAGGATATGCTGTTATAGGAATCAATAGAGCCCCAGTAGAGGCCATAATAATTCGATATCGTTCCAAGGCTCACGCTGGCAGTACCATTGCTATCGGGGTTGGGGACTGTCAGGTAGTTGTCCACAACTCCTGGAGGCGCAGCATTCTGTCCGGTGGAGCCACTTACGATACTGTACTGGCCAGAGCAGCTCGCCGGTCCGCAGGTGCCATCGTTAAAGTCTATAACGGTCGCATTAGCGACATCGGTGGTCATGACGCCTGCGGCAGAGGCTTCAATCACTGCAGCATTGGCTGCTCCAGAGAAAGCAAGTGCAACTGCACCAGCAAGAATAGAACTGGAATACTTGTTCATTGTTTTACCTCAATCTGACAATTCATGGGTATGCGCGCGGCATGTACAAAAAGTAAGCAGATTGAGTGCCATATCGGCAAAAGCTCGTTATTTCAGTTGGCTATCTTTCTGAAACTGGGCGCTGCTCCGGAATATGTAAATAAATTCGACACACTGTTAAGGTGGTGTTACCACCAAGCCTTGCCCCACATCTCAGGGTTGGCCCAGTTATCCGGGTTGTTCCATGCGCGTTTGTGGTTGTAACTGTCAATGTTATAGGTGTAAAGGGTGAGCGGCCTGTTCTGGCCCTCTACTTCGGCCTGGCGGCGGAAACCCAGCGCGATGAAGTCAGTAAACGCCCACTCGGGACTGTCTGCCACTACCACGGCTATCTGGTGGGTGCCGTAGTTGCGAAGCTGGCCCAGCAGGATTTCGCCCTGTTCGTGGCTCAGGTGTTCCAGGGTGCCGGTAACCAGCGCCAGGTCCTGGGTCCTGGGTAGCGGGAAGGCATCGTTGGGGGCCTCGGGATTCAGCGTTGTCATGGCGGATTCGCTGTGATGGTGGCACCAGTGATCACCCACCTGACCGGCTACCTTGCCACAGACCACCAGCGTACTGGGTTGGCAGGTGTCGATAATGCGGGCCAGGGCCTGATGGGGAGTTGTCATGATCGGGCGTGTCCTGTCAGAGTTGAACCCTCAGTATCCCACCGGCCAGTCGGCGGCATCAACCAGATGCAGGCCAACCGGCTGCGCGGCGTCCCCCTGCCAGCGCGCCACAAAGTCTCCCTCAGGATCGAATTGCCGCGCCTGTTTTTCCAGGTTGAAGTGCCGGGGACCCCTGGGGTCGGCACCGACGCCAGCCTGGTACTGCCAGTTGCCGTAATTGCTGGCCACGTCGTAATCCACCAGTTGTTCTTCAAACCAGGCGGCACCGTAGCGCCAGTCCAGTTCCAGCTCGTTCAGCAGGCAACTTGCGACAATCTGGCGGCTGCGGTTGCTGATATAGCCGGTTTCCCGCAATTGGTTCATGGCCGCGTTCACCAATGGATATTCGGTGCTGCCTGCACACCAGGCCTTGAAGCGATGGGGGTAGAAAGACGCTGAACGTTTTTTCCGCTGTACCCCGTCCCGGCGAAACAGGTCCGAGCCGTGCTTCAGCGCGTGCCAGTAAAAGTATTCCCGCCACAGCAACTCGAACCACAGCCAGTAGGTGGATTCGTTTTTGATCTGACTGTCTTCATACGCGGTGATGGAAGCGGTCACTTCCCGGGCGGACAATGAACCGTTTGCCAACCAGGGTGACAACCGGGAAGACGCTTCGGTGTCGTCCAGCGCGTTGCGGGTTTCCTTGTAGGCGGCAATATGGTGATTGACGAAGAGATAGTCGT
>JAWWAM010000295.1:0-4346 GCA_033721715.1 Marinobacter sp. | reverse complement strand
CGCGGCAATTCGTTCGCCCTGGATTAGCACCGCCTGATGTTCCAGAATCTCGTTCGCGGGCGCTATTGGGATAACCCAGCGTGCGTTGATGCGAATGTCTGCTGCGGTAATGGTATCTGCCGTCATTTACCCTGCCTTGGCGGGGCTGCCCGGGATCCATCCGTGCAGCCAAAGAATGTAGCCCGAAAGTATAGCGACCACCCGGGCCGAGAACTACCCTGGGGGCTGAGTTTGGGGCGCGATCAGGGGTATACTGCCTTTTTATTCTGGATGGAGTGACTGAATGAGCAAAACCCCCGTTTCTTCCGGTGGGCGTTCTGTAGGAACCGTTGCCATGCGCTGGCATGGTGGCAGTCTTGAGCTGCTGGATCAGCGCCTGCTGCCGGATCAGGAGCACTGGATTACGGTGGAGGGAGCCTCCGGTGTGGCCCAGTGCATCCAGGAGATGGTGGTGCGTGGTGCTCCTGCTATTGGCATCAGTGCGGCTTATGGAGTGGCCCTCGCCGCCCGCCACGCCGGTGGTGGTGACTGGAAAGCCGAGATCAAGCAGGCGATACGGGAGTTGGCAGCCTCACGCCCGACGGCGGTAAATCTGTTCTGGGCACTTCAGGAGATGGAGCGCGAATTCGCCGCTTGTCATTCCCTGGATGAAGCCGTCAAACGGCTTGCCGCAACCGCCGTTCGCATTCATGAGGACGACCTGGCTGCCAATCTCACCATGGCGGATTACGCTCTCGAGCATATGGCTGCCAATAAGCCATTCTCTGTGCTTACCCACTGCAATACCGGGGCACTGGCGACCGGTGGGTATGGAACTGCCCTGGGCGTGATCCGCCGACTTCATGAAGCGAAGCTGCTCAAGGAGGTTTATGCGGACGAGACCCGTCCCTGGCTTCAGGGCAGCAGGCTGACTGCCTGGGAACTGTCGCGGGATGGTATTCCCGTCACTCTGAATGCCGATGGCGCGGCTGCAGCGATTATGGCAGCTGGTAAGGTGCGCTGGGTGATTGTCGGTGCCGATCGCATTACCGCCAATGGGGACGTCGCCAACAAGATTGGTACCTACAGCCTCGCGGTACTGGCTCGCCATCACAAGGTCGGATTCATGGTGGTGGCACCTTCCAGCACCGTGGATATGTCACTGGAGACCGGCAAGGATATCCCTATTGAAGAAAGGGAAGGCTCGGAGCTGAAGCAGATAAGAGGAATGGCCATTGCACCGGCCGGGGTGAAAGTATTCAATCCGGTATTTGATGTCACTCCTGCGAGTCTGATCGACGTAATCGTGACGGAAAAAGGGGTTGTCAGCACGCCCAATGTGACCGGAATGAAGACGCTATTCCGCTGAGTTATCCTTTTTCGCCCGTAACTGCGCCATTTCCTTTTCCTGCTCTTCGATGAAATGCAGCGACATCTCGAAGCTTTGGCGAGTGAACTCCAGGACTTTCTGGAATCCCTCGTCAGAGAGGGTACGGGCATCGTCGTGGCTGCGGAAAATATTGATGAACTGGCGTTCCCGCTCAAACTGCAGTGGCAGACGGCCGACGCCCCAATCGTTGAGAATGCGCCAGACTTCCGGGTTGTAATTGCGGGTGGTGCGAAGAATGAACGGAATGGGATCGTTGCGGGCTATCAGGGCTGCCAGACGGAGTATCAGCTCAAAGGACAGGGTGGTGGTGCCGTTCTCGATAGCTTCCAGAACCGATTTGTCCTTCAGGTTCAGGGCTTCGCTCATTTCCGACAGAGTGAGCCCGGCTACTTCGCGGATGTCCTTGAGGGATTTTCCTGCTACCAGCATCATTCGCAGCTGGTCCTGAGAATTCATCAGCGCGCGGCCAACTCTCAGGGAGGTATCGGTAGACCTTGCGGCAAAACGCAGGGCCGAGCCGGTAAAACCGGCAATGCGATCAACGAGGGACTCTGATTCCTTGCTCTCCCCGGGGTTTGTTGAGCCCTGGACCTGTTCAACCTCTTCCATGGACCTCATGGCATGCATGGCGTCCATCAGCATGCCCTCCAGCAGGCGGGCCCTATTCCGGTCTTCTTCCTTGTCAGCCATGGCTAACGCTCGTTAACGGAGGAATTGGTGCCGCTCAGCGTGCCTGGGCCTGAGCGGTTATCTGCTTGGGGTTCAGGATAGAGGCCATACGCTGATCAAGCTCCAGCATGTCGGCCATGATATTGCCGCCCTCATGAACGATAAAATCCATTTCCTCGTCGGTGGCGTCGATATCTGCGGCCTGTTGGTCCTGCCAGTCATCCAGCTCTTCGAGGCTGTCGAATGGCTCGCCGCCATGAATCTCGCGGCGGGCGTTGGCTATGCTGAGCCGCGTACGCTCGATCTGGGACTGGTGTTCCTTGCGAGCGTCGATGTTGAGGCTGACAGAGGTCTGCTCCCGCTGCTGTTTGAGGAACTCGATTTCTTTTTGCAGCAGCTGGAACTCCGGATGCTCTTCAAACCGGTTGTCGTGGCGTGTACGTAGCTCGTCAATGACGCTGCTGAAATCAAAGTAGCGGGTGTGAGGCACGGCTTCGATCTGATCCCAGGGCAGGGCGTGGTCCAGAGCATCTTCACCGATGCGGGTCTTGTCGACCCGGGAAGGGATCTCGATATCGGGAATCACGCCTTTGTGTTGCGTGGACCCGCCAGAAACCCTGTAGAACTTGCTCTGGGTGATCTTAAGCTGGCCATGGTTCAGCGGGCGTACTGCCTGCACGGTGCCCTTGCCAAAGGTTTGTGAGCCTACCACCAGGCCCCGGCCGTAATCCTGAATGGCGCCTGCAAAGATCTCTGATGCCGAGGCACTCATGCGATTGACCAGAACCACCAGCGGGCCGTCGTAGGAAACCGACGGGTCCTCGTCGTTCAGTACCTGCACGTCGTTGTTGGAGTTGCGGATCTGTACCGTGGGGCCTTTCTCGATAAACAGGCCAACCAGATCGTTGGCTTCGTGAAGAGCACCGCCGCCATTGTTGCGGAGGTCCATCACCACACCGTCGATACCCTCGGCCTTGAGCTCATCGATCAGTTTGCGAACATCACGGGTGGTGCTCTTGTAGTTCGGATCACCGTTCTGCATCGCCTTGAAATCGGCGTAGAAGGTGGGGATGTGGATCACACCGATGCGGAAGGTATCGTCGCCCCGCTCAAATTCGATCACTTCCTTGCTGGCGCTCTGTTCCTCCAGCTTCACTTTATCGCGCTTGATGGCAATGGTTTCGGTCACGGTTTCGTCGGCGGCATCTGCCGGAATAACTTCCAGGGTGACGGTGGATTCCCGCGGCCCGCGAATAAGGTCCACCACTTCGTCAAGGCGCCAGCCAATCACGTTAATCACTTTGTCTTCATCTTCCTGGCGCACTGACACAATGCGGTCAGCCGGTTCCAGTTGCCCCTGCTTGGCGGCAGGCCCACCCGGCACCAGGCGCACCACTTTGGTGTATTCGTTATCAGACTGCAGCACAGCCCCGATGCCTTCCAGGGAGAGGCTCATGTTGATGTTGAAGTTCTCGGAGGTGCGTGGTGAGAAGTAGGACGTATGGGGGTCCCACATGCCGGCAAAGGCGTTCATATAAGCCTGGAAGGCGTCTTCGCTGCGGGCCTGGTAGGCGCGCTTCAACTGGCCCTCGTACCGGCGGCGAAGAGCTTCTTCGATACTTTCATCCTCGGTGCCATTGAGGCGCTGGGCGAGTACAGCGTTCTTGATTCTCTTGACCCACAGGGCGTCCAGCGCTTCCTCGTCGGCTTCCCAACTGGCTTCGGATCGATCCAGCAGGATGCTTTCTTCGGCCTCGAAGTCGAGCTTGTCGATACCTTCATCAATAACGCCGAGGGCAAACTCCAGACGTTGGATAATCCGTTGCTGTACCAGGTTGTAGATGTCGAACCCGGGCTGTAGCTGGCCGGTTTTCAGGGCTGAGCCAAGCCCCAGGCGCACAGCATTGAAGTTCTCGATGTCCTTTTGGGTCAGGTAGATGCGTTGACCATCCAGGTATTCCAGGTAGGCATCAAATACGTCCCCGGAGAGGGAGTCGTTAATGCTCATATCGCGGAAATGGGTAAACTGCAACTGCCGGGCGATCAGGATGTTCGCCCTGGCTTGTTCTACCGTTGGGGATACGGGCTCGTAGGCCTTGTCGGTATCCACTTTTGCTGAGACGGGCAGGGCGAGTGCCAGCGCCAGCGTCAGGATGGCTGCCTGTGTTGCGGTTTTGCCGGAGTTGCTGCAACGGTTGAAAAATCGTTCCGCGATGCTCATAAGCTTGTGTACCTGACGGTGGTTGGCGATACAAAGATCAGCGGAAGGGGCTTTAGTGCAGCGACCGCTGTTGAAGGCCATACGCAT
>JAWWAM010000294.1:0-4355 GCA_033721715.1 Marinobacter sp. | reverse complement strand
TGAGCCTGAGCCTGAGCCTGAGCCTGAGCCTGAGCCTGAGCCTGAGCCTGAGCCTGAGCCTGAGCCTGAGCCTGAGCCTGAGCCTGAGCCTGAGCCTGAGCCTGAGCCTGAGCCTGAGCCTGAGCCTGAAGTAGTGGAGCAGGTTGCGGAGGCTGACACAACGGAAAGTGAAACCCGAACGGAAGAACCCACGGAAGACACCACCGGAGAGGACAGCCCCAATCAACAGGTGGAGCTCACGGCCGGAGAATCCTCCGAGGTGGACAGCTACCTCACCAAGCTGAGCCGGCACCTCAGCCAATTCTACGAATACCCGCGCCGCGCCCGGCGCCTGGGCCAGGAGGGGTCTCCGGTTCTGGTGTTCGAATTCAGCCGCGATGGTAACCTGGTTCAGTATTACCTCAGCAAGTCCTCGGACCACTCACTGCTGGACTACGCCGCCCTGGACATGCTTGAGGACGCAGAGCCCCTACCCGAGGTCCCGGCCTCCATGAAAGGCGAAACCTTTACCTACGCTCTGCCGGTTCGCTTCCGTCTGCGCTGAGCAAAATATTGCCTGGCCAGCAAAATCTCGCCCCAGAACCAGCAACAGATTGCCTGAACTACCCCGTGCTTATCGAAATAAAACTCTTAGCTATTGTTATTAAACAATTTTATATTTGTGGCACGGCCTTTGTTTATGAGTAAGCGTCCAGGGAGAACCCAAGGACACTTATTCACTCATTCGTCATGGAGCAGACTATGCCAACTCCTTGTTATATCAGCATCGAAGGCCAGACTCAGGGCAACATTACCGCCGGCGCATTCACTTCCGATTCCGTAGGTAACATCTACGTTGAAGGTCACGAAGATGAAGTGCTGGTTCAGGAATTCAGCCACGTTGTAACCGTTCCGACTGATCCTCAGTCCGGCCAGCCTTCCGGCCAGCGCGTTCACAAGCCGTTCAAGTTCACTTCCGCCCTGAACAAAGCCACGCCGCTGATGTACAACGCCCTGGCTTCCGGTGAAATGCTGCCGAAAGTTGAGCTGAAGTGGTACCGCACCTCTGTTGAGGGCAAGCAGGAGCACTTTTTCTCTACCATCCTGGAAGATGCCACCATCATCGACATCCAGTGCAACATGCCGCACTGCCAGGACGCCGCCAGTGCTGACTTCACCCAGCTGGTAACCGCGTCCCTGTCCTACCGCAAGGTAACCTGGGAGCATGCTGTTGCCGGTACTTCCGGTGCTGACGACTGGCGCTCGCCGATCGAAGGCTAAGCCTTCCCGACATATCGCCATAGCGAATAGAGAGAGGGGCTCCGGTCCCTCTCTTCGCATTCCTAACTATCAAAAGGAGATTGGTAGTGAGCAACATCAACCTTAACGAAGAAGAAATTTCTGCTGTTCAGGCAATAATCACCGTTTTTTACGGTGAACGGATAGCAAACCGCTTTCATGCCGGAAGCATAACGTCAGAAACCATCGAACTTGCCGCGCATCTCATTACTGAAACAGAAGAGTGCAGCAAGTGGATCGACTCCGTTCCAAATCCAAAAGATCTTCTCAGCCCAGCCAACGGTATTCGAAAATGGGCCTTGCGGGTTATCCGGGCAGCGGGCGAGCCATTCATTAGCGGCTCGGTTAAAATCAGCTTTACCTGCAAAGTAACTCGTGGGTTACAATTCAAGGGCCCGCTGGAAGCTTCGCTACGATAAAAATGGATGTGTGAGTCAATGAAATTCTTTGTATTAGTGGTCCTGGCCTTTGCACTCTCCGGTTGTGCATCTACGCAATCAGTATCGTTTTCACCAAGCGAAGATTACGCAGTCTCCATTCGATCGGAGTTGTTCGATGCCGTTCGCATCGAGAAAAATGACATCACACTACTGAGTGATGGGAAGGCAATC
The DNA here is from genome assembly GCA_033721715.1 of Marinobacter sp. GTDB lineage: Bacteria > Pseudomonadota > Gammaproteobacteria > Pseudomonadales > Oleiphilaceae > Marinobacter. Next base: position 2,466 of record JAWWAM010000294.1, on the reverse strand, counting down.
GGATACCTGCGGGTCGAGCCGGTACCAACCGACGTCGCCTCAACATCTGAGTTCCTGAAAACCCTGAGATCTGCTTCGGAATCTGAGACGGTCAAAACCCAAGCACTGAACGCCTCCCCAGGATTTTCAGGGTTCTCGGCAAAAGTTCGTGAGTACCTTACAGGCTACCTGGTAAATGATGACAATCCAGATACCATCCTGATTATCAGTTTTCCCGAAGGCCAGTTCGACGACATTACGAGCACAGTGTCATCCGGTATTTGAAGAGCTCCATATAGGGCGCCATCACATTCGCGACCCGGCAGATTCTGGCATATTCCATCAGCATGCCCGGCCGGAAGATTTTGCGCGCGCGGTAAAGCTTCAGTGCTTCCAGCACCACATCCATACCGATGCGATTACGGAACTTGAAACAATCCGCCAGGGTTTTCTCCGGGCTGTAGACCTGAAGCGTAATGCCATCGACGCCCACCTGCTCGATGCCCTCACTGAAGGTCCGCCCGGAGAACCGCTAACCCGCCACTGGAGGATAGTCCAGAACCGGCAGACGAGCATCCCGCTCCACCGCCAGATGCACCTGATGGGGAATCTGCGTGGTGATGCCATGCCAGTCCAGCGCCTCGCTCAGGCGAAGCTGGCCACCGTGCTGGCGGAACAGGGTTTGGAGTCGCGCTCGTTTAGAGCGGGCGGAGCTAGAATCAGACAAGTCGTCACCACTTTTTCACATCTGGTGGCAGTTTGTCTGACTAAGGCCAGTGATTCAACTGGCGGCTTCGTCGGCACTGTTCGCTCTATCGGTCGGCAGTGAAACAGGGCCATAGCAAACTCGCGAACCGAAAGGTACCCTTGGCGTGTGAAAACCGATTCGTAACAGAAGACTCCCATCCAGGCTCGCCCAGAATGACCATTTCAACAAATTACGCCATTCGTCTTGGCAAACTGATGTGCGCTGTAACCGAAGAGGTTCTCTGGTCCCCCGCAAAAGACTGGGTCCGCAACCAGGTTCCGGCCACCACCCTGCTATGCCGGGTCGGCTCCGGGCAGGCTACCTATCACCGTTTTGACCCCCGCCTGAAACAGCACCAGATCACCTACGGCAAGCGCATGATCATCTCGAAGCACCAGCCTGATACGGTCGCTGGCTGGCTTTCCGGGCGGGAGATACGTCAACGCAGGTATTTTGATGGCGAGGTTACTACGCTGAACCTGCTGGCCCACACCTGTTGCCACGAATTCGCTCACCTTCTCCAGCATGTATCCGGCCAGCGCTATCGAGGCTCCGTCCATAACCGACATTTCTACCGCATACTGGATGAGCTCCACAGTAGCGGTGGTGCGGCTGCCGCCAGGGAACATCTGGCGGAGCTGGCAGAGAATGCCGGCACGCCGGTACCGCATGAGACCATACAAGCACCGGATACCCGCCAGTTAATGGCACAGTGGACGGTGGGAGACGCCGTTGGCTTTGGTGCCGGCAGGCGACAACTGCAGGGCACGATTATCCGGGTGAACCGGAAAACCTGCACCGTGGAGGGTACCGGCCCGTGCCGTGGCTTACGGTACCGGGTGCCGGTAGTGCTGCTACAGGCTCTCTCTGACTGAAACTTCAACCAGGTGGCGGAGTTCCGGAATACAGGAGCCACAGTTGGTCCCGCAACGAAGTTGTTCCCCAAGGGCTGCTACTGACTCCGCACCGTCGGCAATGGCGGCTCCGATCTGGCGCTCACCCACCTGAAAACAACTGCAGATAATCGCCCCCGGGTCTTCAACCTCGACGTCCCGGGCCGCCAGCAGCGCGCGACGGCTGGATTCCGACAGCGCCGGCTCGGAAAAACACCCATCCAGCCACCCCGCATCGGGAATTCTGGCGGGGTCGTTATCCACCATCAGCACCGCCTCCAACTGGCCGTTGACGATACGGGCGGCACGGAAACACCCCTGCGCCGGGTCAGCCATCACCACATGGGCGACCCCACCAAGCCAGTCCGTCACCGCATCCAGCCACCGAACCGGCTGACGGCCGGCGACCCACCAGCTGTCACAGTGTTCAAGCGGAACACGGCACCAATAGTCGGATTGCCAGCGCCGCGGACGGTCACGTCGAACCAGCAACCGCCCATGCCAGCAGGCACGGAACGGTGTGATGGCGGCGCGGCCATGTTTTGCTTCTGGCTGGCCGGAAACCGGATCCGTTACCGGTTCGGTCAGTACCGTAGCCACACCATGGGAGGCAAACTGACGGTTCCAGTGAATGGGAATGAAGACCTCCCCGGGTCGCTGTTCAGCACTGCCTCGTACCCGCCCCACAAACTGGTCACTTTTCAGCATCAGCCGGGCAAGATGCCCTTCCACCAGCTTCAGCCTGGCCATGTCGTGGGGATGAACTTCCACAAACGGTTCGGAACGGTGCGTCAGCAATCGCGGTGCAATGGCAGTTCGGGTCATGGTGTGCCACTGGTCGCGGAT
>JAWWAM010000293.1:0-4380 GCA_033721715.1 Marinobacter sp. | reverse complement strand
CCTTCAGTTCCTGATCCAGGTTGACCCTGGAGCCCTGTAACAGAGCGCCCAGTCCGCGCTCACCCAGTCCTCGTTTCTTCGCCGCCATGGTGTTTGTCATTCTTCCCGATGAAAAATCTGTGTGCAAAGGAGAGGTAGTTTACACGGCAACAGCCGCGGATGTCTTTTGTGAACCATGCCGGCGAACCATTTCCCCCGCCAGGGCCAGGTATGCAATCGCGCCCTTGGAGGTACGATCGTATTTCAGGGCCGGCACGCCATAACTGGGCGCTTCCGCCAGCCGTACGTTGCGGGGAATGACCGCCTTGTATACCTTGTCGCCAAAAAACTCGCTGAGCTGGCCGGAGACATCCAGGGTCAGGCTGTTGCGGGGGTCGTACATGGTACGCAGGATGCCTTCCACCTGAAGATCCGGATTAACCGTCTCCTGAATCTGTTCCACCGTGTTCATCAGCGCCGCCAGGCCTTCCAGTGCATAGTACTCGCACTGCATGGGGATCAGGACGGTATCTGCTGCTGAAAGTGCGTTTACCGTAAGCAGGCTGAGGGAGGGAGGGCAATCAATCAGGATGTAGTCGTAGTTTTCCCGCACCTTGTTCAGAGCCAGGCGCAGACGATGCTCGCGGCCGATTTCGTTCATCAGTTCGACTTCGGCGGCGGTGAGGTCGCCGTTGGCCGGCAGGATATCGAAGCCGGAGGCCTCGGCACGGAAAATCACCTCGGCGGCGGTGGCCCGTTTGGTGAGCATGTCATAGCCGGAACGCTCGAGGGCATTTTTATCGACACCGCTGCCCATGGTGGCATTGCCCTGGGGGTCCATGTCCACCAGCAACACACGGCGTTTGGTTGCAGCCAGGGAAGCAGCCAGGTTGACGCAGGTGGTGGTTTTCCCCACACCGCCTTTCTGATTGGTCACTGCAATCACACGCGCCATGACTAGCCTCCTGTCGTGAAATTCTGATGGCCGCAATCCCGCCCGATCACCAGCAGATGCCGGTCACCATCCGAGCCGGGTACCGATAACGAGTGCCGGGACATTAGCTGCCAATCTGATGGCAGCGCAGCCACCTCATCATCCGGAAACTGGCCTTTCATGGCAAGGAACTTGCCCTCATCCGCAAGCAGATGCCCGCACCAGGCGACCAGGTTGTCCAATGCCGTGAACGCCCTACTGCTGATCTGGCGATACTGAATCGCGGGATCGCAGCTTTCCGCCCGGCCGTGAATAATATCCACGTTCTTCAGGCCCAATTCCAGCACACACTGGGTGAGGAACCGGGTTTTCTTGCTGTTGCTGTCCAGTAGGGTAAACCGTTTTTCCGGCAAGGCAATGGCCAGTGGAATGCCTGGCAACCCGCCACCAGCACCCACATCCAGCAAATGTTCGGCGGTGACAAACGGCAGGATGCTCAGGCTGTCCAGCAGCTGGCGGGACACCATCTCACGCGGCTCCCGTACGGCTGTCAGGTTGTAGGCGCGGTTCCATTTGTTCAGCAAAGCCAGAAACGCCAGCAGCTGGTGCTGGCTGGCGTCGTCGAGTTCCAGATTCAGATCAGCCAGGCCCTGGGCGAGCTGGCGTTGCCAGAGTGCATCGCTCATGGGTGCACTCAGGCGGACTGTTTGCGCAGGAGTTCACGCTTCTTGAGATGCACCAGCACCTGGGAAATGGCGGCCGGGGTCACACCCTGAATGCGCGAGGCCTGGGCCACGGTTTCCGGCCGTACTTCCTTGAGTTTCTGCCTGATCTCATTGGAGAGGCCACCGATAGCGTCAAAATCGATATCATCCGGCAGACGGGTGTTCTCGTTCCGGCGCAGGCGCTCAATTTCATCCGCCTGGCGGGAGATGTAACCTTCGTACTTGATCTCGATTTCTACCTGGTCTGCGACAACAGGATCGTCCGCGATGCCATCGGCCATGCGGGCAATATGACTGTAGTTGATTTCCGGGCGCCGCAACAGTTCTGCCAGGGTCTGGTCGCGGTTCATGGGCTGGCGCAGGAAGCTGTTGGCCGCCTCGCCACCGGGAGTACCCGGATGAATTCGGGTGGTTTCCAGACGGTTGCGTTCAGTGGCAATGGCGTCGCGCTTGGTGTTGAACGCTTGCCAGCGGTGCTCATCCACAACCCCCAGCTTCCGACCGACCTCTGTCAGGCGCAGGTCGGCGTTGTCTTCCCGCAGGATCAGCCGGTATTCGGCGCGGCTGGTAAACATGCGGTAGGGCTCCGAGGTGCCCATGGTAATCAGGTCGTCCACCAATACGCCGAGATAGGCCTCGTCACGCCGCGGATACCATTCATCTTTGCCCTGAGCCCGCAACGCCGCGTTAATACCCGCCAGCAGGCCCTGGGCACCAGCCTCTTCGTAACCGGTGGTGCCGTTGATCTGGCCGGCAAAGTACAGGCCCTGGATGAACTTGGTTTCCAGGGTGTGGCGCAGGTCCTGCGGATTCAGGAAATCGTACTCAATGGCGTAGCCGGGCCGGGTAATGTGGGCGTTTTCGAAGCCGGGAATGGTGCGCACGGCTGCCAGCTGGATATCGAACGGCAGGCTGGTGGAAATACCGTTGGGATACAGCTCGTTGGTGGTCAGACCCTCGGGCTCGACGAAAATCTGATGCGAATCCTTGTCCGCAAAGCGATTGACCTTGTCTTCGATAGACGGGCAATAGCGGGGGCCGATGCCTTCAATGTTGCCGGCAAACATGGGCGAGCGATCAAAGCCGCTGCGGATGATGTCGTGGGTCTGCTCGGTGGTACGGGTTACGTAGCAGCATACCTGCTCGGGATGCTGGTCGCGGGATCCCAGGAATGACATTACCGGTGCCGGGTCATCACCCCATTGCTCCTGCATCACGGAAAAGTCCACGCTGCGGGCATCGATACGGGGTGGGGTACCGGTTTTCAGGCGCCCTACATTGAACGGCAGCTCCCGCAGGCGCTGGGCCAGGGCGTTGGCGGGGGCGTCACCGGCACGGCCACCGGAGTGTTGCTGCATGCCGATGTGGATAACGCCGCCCAGGAAAGTCCCGGTGGTCAGCACCACCGTCGGTGCACGGAACCGGATGCCAGACTGAGTCACCACGCCGGTAATGCGCTCACCTTCAACGATCAGGTCGTCCGCTGCTTGCTGGAACAGGGTCAGGTTGGGCTGGTTCTCCAGGAGTTCGCGGATGGCTGCCTTGTACAGCACCCGGTCGGCCTGGGCACGGGTGGCCCGCACGGCTGGCCCTTTGCGGGAGTTGAGCACGCGGAACTGGATGCCGGCCCTGTCAGTGGCCATAGCCATGGCACCGCCGAGGGCGTCGATTTCTTTCACCAGGTGGCTCTTGCCAATACCGCCAATAGCCGGGTTACAGGACATCTGACCCAGGGTTTCAATATTGTGGGTCAGCAGCAGGGTCTGCGAACCCATGCGCGCAGCCGCCAGCGCGGCTTCGGTACCAGCATGGCCACCACCAATGACAATCACATCGAAACGGGTCGGATAATCCACTACATCACCTCGGCAAACGGGGTATCAAAAAATTCCGGGTATTAAAACAGCCTGAAAATCAGGGCGGGGAGTATAACGCCTCACCCGGGAAATTGCAGTCAGAATGTGCAAATTTTAACCAGAGGAAAGCGCCAGGGAAAACCCCGACGCGTCCCGCAGACATTTCCAGGGGTTCCACGTCAGGTTTCACAGATAGGGGAAAACCGAAATCCGTAAAATTTCAGGGGGTTGTAGACACCTTCTGAGAAAACTTTTCAAGAAAGTTATCCACATTCCAGACCTGCTGGCGGGAGCCCCGAAACTAACCTTAATGCTTTGTTTTTATTGTATTTACGTAGTTTTAATCAAAGCTTATCCGAAGGTTATCCAATTATTTATCCACAGATTGCGCCGCTTTCGGTCGGCCTCTGTCAGAACTTGTCCATCTCCTTTGATTGCGGCGCCGCAGCCATCCCGCGGCCGCCCGCAGAATGACTGGCCTGCTTCTCGAGTTCGAGCTCAATCGCATTGGAGGACTTGGCAAACCGCGCCAACAGGTTATAGAGCACGGGAATGATGAACAGGGTCAGGGTGGTGGCAAAGATCAACCCGCCAAGAATCACAATGCCGATGGAAGCCCGGCTTTCCGCACCCGCACCGGTAGCCAGCACCAGAGGTACGGCGCCGAAGACTGTGGAAATCGTGGTCATCAGCACCGGACGGAAGCGCAGGATGGCGCCTTCCAGGATGGCCTCACGTACCTCATAGCCCTTGTCGCGAAGCTGGTTTGCGAACTCCACGATCAATATCCCGTTCTTGGCCATCAGCCCCAGCAGCATGATGATGCCAATCTGGCTGTAGATATTCAGCGTGATACCCGAGAAAAACAGTGCGTAGAGGGCGCCGG
>JAWWAM010000292.1:0-4384 GCA_033721715.1 Marinobacter sp. | reverse complement strand
TGGGCACGCCGGGCAGATTTTCGCCTTCGGCGCCGTTAAGCACATCGTCTACATAAATTGGCTCACCCCGGGCCTTCCAGGCGCTCACCACCCGATGCACTTCGTCATCATCAACAAAGGCACCGTGAACACGCACCGGCAAACCGGACCCGGGAGGCAGGTACAACATATCGCCATGGCCCAGCAGCTGTTCCGCCCCACCCTGGTCCAGTACCGTGCGGGAATCGATCTTGGACGACACCTGGAACGACATGCGGGTAGGAATATTGGCCTTGATCAGGCCTGTAATCACATCCACCGAAGGCCGCTGGGTGGCAAGTATCAGGTGAATACCGGCTGCACGGGCTTTCTGGGCAATCCGCGCAATCAGCTCTTCCACCTTCTTGCCAACAATCATCATCATGTCGGCGAATTCGTCGATCACCACTACGATAAATGGCAGGGTTTCCAGCTCCGGCCGCTCCTGCTCCTCGTTGGCGAGGTATTCGTCCGGCTTCCAGGTAGGATCGAGCAAAGGCTCCCCCGCGGCGGCGGCGTCTTTCACCTTGCGGTTGTATCCCGCCAGGTTGCGGACCCCCAGGCTCGCGAGCAGCCGGTAACGTCGTTCCATCTCTGCCACACACCAGCGCAAGGCGTTGGCGGCGTCTTTCATGTCGGTGACTACCGGCGCCAGCAGATGCGGGATACCATCGTAGATGCTCAGCTCCAGCATCTTTGGGTCCACCATGATAAAGCGGACTTCCTCCGGTGTGGCCTTCAACAGCATGCTCAGGAGCATGGCGTTAACCCCTACCGATTTACCGGAACCCGTGGTACCGGCCACCAGAAGGTGCGGCATCTTGGCAAGATTGGCTACCATCGGGTTACCCCCGATATCATTGCCCAAAGCCAGGGTCAACGCCGACGAAGAATCCTGAAACACCCGGGCGTTAAGCACTTCGCTCAGGCGAACCATTTCCCGCTCTTCGTTCGGGATCTCGATACCAACAACCGATTTCCCCGGAATAACCTCGACCACACGCACACTCAGAACCGCCAGTGAACGGGCCAGATCTTTGGCAAGGTTGGAAATCTTGCTGACCTTGACCCCTGGTGCAGGCTTGATTTCAAAACGGGTAATAACCGGGCCCGGGTTAACCTCAACCACCTCCACAGACACACCGAAGTCTGCGAGCTTCTCCTCGAGCAGGCGCGACATGTGCTGCAGGGACTCTTCGGAGTATCCCCTTTCCTTGTGTTCTTCCGGCGGATCCAGAAGCGAAATGGGAGGAATGGGGCTCTCGATATCTTCCAGCAGCGACGCCTGTTTGTTGCCGCCACTGCCGTTGCTCGCAGACTGATCTTCCCGCTTGAACGGAGAGATCTTCAGGGACTTGCCGGCGGGGCTTGTGGGGCGCTTCTTGCCACCTTTCAGGCCGGGTTCCGGCACGTCAGAGACAGTGGTGCTATCATCCCGGGAGCTGAAACTTTCGAGCTGGGCCGGTTCAGGATCAGCCACGGAGTGCACACCCTCAAGCCCCGGCTCCCGCCGTTCTCGAGGGGGCACCGTGGGTTTGGATTTTTCCTTGCGGGGGCCCAGTCCCAGCAGGCGCCTCCACCAGGAGGCACGGCCGGCACGTTTGTTACTGGCAGATGCCGCAACCTTTTCATGCACAACGGGAGGCTCTGCGGGCTTCTTCGGCGCAGCAGACGCCGCTGCCTCCGGAGCCTTAGACGGGGCCCGGGGCTTGCCCGAGGAGGAAAACACACCCTTGATGCTGTTGCCAACGCGCAGGGTCAGGTTGCCCAACTGATCCATCAACCAGAACCAGGACAGCCCCGTACTCACCGTCAGCGCAAACAGGAAAATAGAAATCAGCAAAAGCGTGGTAGCAGGGAGATTGAAAAAGCGCACCATGGCTTCGGAAACAGCTGCTCCCAACACGCCACCGGAGGTAACCCCGAGCCCGAACACGGAATACAGCGACAACAGGCTGGTAGCCGACAACAGGATCAGCAGAAAACCGCCGAATCGCACCATGAACAATGGCATGTGCATGTCGATGGGATCGTTCCGGCGTCGGATAAGCATCAGGGCGTAAGCCGCGATCATCACCGGGAACAGGAAAGCCACATGACCGAAGAAGTCACGGAGCAGGCTGGCGAGCCACGCGCCGGTACGACCTGCATAATTCTGCACACTGGTTTCATGCCCTATACTGGCCCAGCCGGGATCGGAGGGACTGAAGGTCACCAGCGCCATGCCCAGATAAATACACAACGCAATCAGCGCAATCACCGCCCCTTCTCTGGCACCCTGGGCCAGAAAACGACGGAATCGCAACTGTTTGTCTGTCAACTCTTCTGATTTTTTTGCTTTTGCGCTCTCAGCCATGAATGCTCAGACAGTTCCCTGACGGTAATTTTCAAGAATATCAAACCCACGCTGCAAGTCGGCTTTGATATCCTCAACAGCTTCAATACCTACCGAGATCCGTACCAGGTTTTCGGTAATGCCCGCCTGCTCCTTGTCTTCCGGAGACAGTCGGCCATGGGTGGTGGTGGCCGGATGTGTAATGGTTGTTTTGACATCGCCGAGATTGGCGGTAATGGAAATCATCCGGGTTGCATCGATGAACGCCCACGCCTGCTCCCTTTCGCCTTTTACGGTAAACGAGAGCACACCGCCGAACCCGCTCTGCTGGCGGCTTGCCAGATCGTGCTGCGGATGGTCCGGTAAACCTGCGTAAAATACCCGGTCCACGGCGCCCTGCCCTGTCAGCCACCTGGCCAACTCTAACGCATTGTCACAATGGGCGCGCATACGGATTGGTAAGGTTTCCAGCCCCTTGAGGAAAACCCACGCATTGAATGGGCTCATGGTGGGGCCGGCCGAACGCAGAAAACCGTAGACTTCTTCCATCAGGTTGTTGGGGCCGACCACCACACCGCCAACGCAACGCCCCTGGCCGTCCAGATACTTGGTGGCAGAGTGAATAATGATGTCTGCACCGTGCTCAAACGGTCGCTGAAGTACCGGTGTACAAAAACAGTTGTCCACCACAAACAGCGCGTCACTATCATGCGCGAGCTTGGCCAGGGCCGCCATATCCGCCACCTCACACAGAGGATTCGACGGTGTTTCGATGAAGACCATGCGGGTTTCCGGTCGTACCGCCGCCTGCCACTGCGCCATATCGGTGAGCCCTACAAAGGTGGTCTCCACCCCGAATTTGGCCAGGTATTTCTGGAACAACACATTGGTGGTGCCGAACACGCCCCGGGAACAGATTACGTGGTCACCGGATTTCAGTAACGCCATGCAGGTCGCGAGAATGGCCGCCATGCCTGAAGAGGTAGCCACTGCCCGCTCACCGCCTTCCATCGCCGCAATTCTGGCCTCGAACGCCTGTACTGTCGGATTGGTGAAACGGGAATAGATGTTACCCGGCTCCTCGCCTCCGAAACGGGCTGCGGCCTGCGCAGCACTGCCGTAAACAAAACTGGACGTGGGAAAAATCGCGTCGCTATGTTCCAGCTGGCCAGTACGAATCTGCCCGGCACGGACCGCGAGAGTGTCCACCGACATGCCCTCAAGATCCGACTCAGGGATCAGGACGTGCTCTTCGCGGCGGTAGGTCATGACAAACTCCTGTTTTCGACCATGGTCTGGTCAGTCTTCATCGTTGTACAGATCAATAATACCGTTATCGCGAGAATCTCCGGAACCAGACTCGAATCGATTCTCATCGTTGCGGGCGGCCTCAAGTTTGTTGAGGTAGGCGGCGTCCACATCTCCGGTAATATAGTCGCCGGTGAACACCGAGCATTCCCAGCCTTCAATATCCGGATTGACGTCGCTGACGCAGGTGATCAGATCCTCCAGATCCTGGTACAGCAACCAGTCAGCCCCGATCAGCTCGCCGATTTCCTCAACGCTGCGATCATGTGCGATCAGTTCATTAACGGAGGGCATATCGATGCCATAGACGTTGGGATAGCGAACAGGGGGCGCTGCGGAGGCGAAATAGACCTTGCGTGCCCCGGCATCCCGTGCCATCTGGACAATCTCCTTGCAGGTTGTGCCCCTTACGATGGAGTCGTCCACCAGCATTACGTTCTTGCCACGGAACTCGAGATCTATCGGGTTCAGCTTCTGGCGCACGGACTTTTTGCGCATTTTCTGGCCGGGCATGATAAAGGTCCGGCCAATATACCGATTCTTTATGAAACCTTCCCGGAACTTCACGCCCAACCTGTGCGCCATCTGCATCGCAGAGGTACGGCTGGTATCCGGTATCGGCATCACAACGTCAATATCATGATCCGGGCGTTCCCGCAGAACTTTTTCCGCCAGGGTTTCACCCATTCTGAGACGGGCCTTGTAGACAGAGACCTGATCAAT
>JAWWAM010000291.1:0-4391 GCA_033721715.1 Marinobacter sp. | reverse complement strand
GGAAAGCGGATAAAGGCATATTGTTTCTTGACGAGATTGGCGAAATGCCGCTGGCTGCCCAATCCAGACTTCTGCGGGTATTGCAGGAGCGTGAAGTGACTCCTGTAGGGTCCACCGAACGCATCCCGGTTGACATATTGCTGGTCTCTGCAACCAATCGCCCCCTCTCTGATCGCGTCAACAGTGGCGAATTCAGGGCTGACCTTTACTACCGTATCAATGGCTTACGCGTGGAACTCCCCCCCCTGCGGGAGCGCCTGGACAAACGCCAGCTGATCCACCGTATCTATCAGGAGCAGCGCGATGATAGCCAGTCGGAGACGCTGAACCCGGAAGTCATGGCGGCCCTGGAAAATCACCCCTGGCCCGGAAATATCCGCCAGCTGGTGAACATCCTTCGTGTCGCAGTCGCCATAGCCGACGGCGACGATGTCGAACTCTGGCACCTGCCAGAAGAGTTTGTTGCGGAATACGAGGCCCGGAAAACCTTCGCCCAGAAGGCGGTGTTCGATCCATCTTCCTTCAGCGAAGCCCCCCAGGCCAATGACAACTCCCAGACCGACACCATGAAACAGACTCTGGTGGTCTATCAGCAATGTATGGGAAACGTCTCCCGCGCGGCCCGGGAGCTTGCCGTCAGCCGCAACACGTTATACAAGCGGCTGCGGGATCTGGGGGTTCGGTAGCCACTCTTTCTGCCGCAAACCGATTCGTCAGAGTTTGCTGATGGCCTTGATCCAGCCCTCATACAGACTGTCACGCTGTACCTTCGTCATGACCGGATCAAAGCTCCTGTCGCACCGCCACATGTCACTCAGGTCCTCCAGGGATTTGTATACGCCGGCCTGCAGCCCGGCAAGGTAAGCGGCCCCGAGCGCCGTGGTCTCCACCAGGGAGGGTCGGTCGACCCGCGCTCCGAGAATATCCGCAAGGAACTGCAGCACCCAGTTATTGGCAACCATCCCGCCATCCACGCGCAGGGTAATGGGCCTTAGTCCATCCTTTTCCATGGCCTTCTGCAGGTCCTTGGTCTGGTAACACACCGACTGCAGGCCGGCAGTAACGATTTCCTTGATGCCGGTATCCCTGGTCAAGCCGAAAATGGCGCCCCGGGCATTGGGGTCCCAGTAGGGTGCACCCAGGCCGGTGAATGCCGGAACCAGGTAAACCCCGTGATCCACAGGCGTCCCCTCCGCCAGCGGCTCCGTTTCACAGGCATTCCTGATCAATTGCAGGCCATCCCGCAGCCATTGAATGGCAGCCCCGGCGATAAAGATACTGCCCTCCAGCGCATAGGCCGGCTTGCCATTGAGGCGGTAGGCAACGGTGGTCAACAGCCGGTGCTCCGAGGTCAGGGCCTTGTCACCGGTATTCAGCATCAGGAAACACCCGGTACCGTAGGTGCTTTTGGCCATACCCGTCTCAAAACAGGTCTGTCCGAACAAGGCAGCTTGCTGATCACCGGCAATGCCCATCACCGAAGCCCCCTCAAGACGCCCGTTACCCACGATCTGTCCGAAGTCTGCCGCTGAATCCATCACTTCGGGCAGCAGGGATTCCGGAACGCCGAATAGATCCAGCAGTTCCTGGTCCCACTCCTGTTTATGGATATTGAAGAGCATGGTGCGGCTGGCATTGGTGGCATCGGTACGGTGAACCTTGCCGCCCGTCAGGCGCCAGAGCAGGAAACTGTCGATGGTGCCGAATGCCAGCTCACCCTTATTGGCCCGCTGCCTGGCTCCGGGAACATGATCAAGAACCCAGCGGATTTTCGTGGCCGAAAAGTAGGGATCGATCAACAGTCCGGTCTTATTGTTCACTGACGGTTCGAGGCTCTGTTTCTTCAGGGATTCACACCAGTCAGCGGTTCTGCGGTCCTGCCAGACAATAGCCGGGTATACCGCTTCACCGGTTGCACGATCCCAGAGCACAGTGGTCTCTCTCTGGTTGGTGATTCCAACGGCGACCACTTCATCCGTTCCTGAACACCCCTTTTCCATGACGTCATCGCAGACTTCTCTGACGGTGCGCCATATATCTTCGGGGTCGTGCTCTACCCAGCCGCTGGCCGGGAAATGCTGAGGAAATTCCTGCTGGCTGCTGGCGTGTATGTTTCCATCCAGAGTAAAAAGAATCGCGCGGGAACTGGTGGTCCCCTGATCGATGGAAAGAATGTACTGAGTCATGTTTTTTTTCCTCTGGTGTTCTTATTTTTTCGTATTTTTACTTTTTTGAAAACAAAAGCCAACCCTTTTCAGCACTGAGAAATCGATCGAACTCTACAACTCCCTAAAAAGGCTGCACAAAGCCCAAAAACACTCTAGACTGAACACGGATATGAAATCGCTATTTCGTTCGTAACAGAAAAACCGGTAACCGGAGGGAGTTGAATGGCACAGCGACGCAGGCAGGATCTGATCATGGAGCTGATCCAGCAAAACGGCTTTGTGACTACAGAACAGCTGGTTGACCAATTCAAAGTCACACCGCAGACCATTCGCCGGGATCTGAACGAGCTCGCCAGCCAGAAAAAACTCCGTCGCCACCATGGCGGTGCAGGCATCGACTCCAGCACCGTAAACACCGCATACCAGGCTCGCAAGATCATGGATCTGGAAGCAAAAGAGCGGATTGCCGAAGCTCTGGTGGAGATGATTCCGGACAATTCCTCCATGTTCATCAATATTGGCACTACCACAGAAACGATTGCCAAGGCTCTGCTGGAGAAAAACAACCTCCAGGTGGTCACCAACAACCTGCATGTGGCCTCGATTCTCTCCGCCAGGGAGGACTTCCATATCATTATTGCCGGCGGCGAAGTCCGCAATCGTGATGGCGGCATTGTCGGTGAAGCCACCCGGGACTTTATCAATCAATTCAAGATGGACTTTGGCATCATAGGCATCAGCGGCATCCACACCGACGGTTCGTTGCTTGACTTCGATTACCGTGAAGTTCGCGTCGCCCAGGCCATCATCGAAAATTCCGGCCAGGTATTGCTGGCGGCCGACCATTCCAAGTTTGGCCGTAATGCCATGGTTCGCCTCGGCAGTATCGCCCAGGCAGACCACGTATTTACTGACGAACAGCCGCCGGTCGAGATCCGCCAGCTGCTTCGCGACAACAACGTAGAACTCCATCTGGTCTGACCCTCCCGCCACAACACCCACCCCCGCTGTCTGAAGGTCACTCAGCAAGCACTCTGCTCATTCGCTAATGTTTTTCGTTTTTTTTCTGTATTTTCCTTTACGAATATATTTTGCTTTCGCATAATATAAACATACGTTTCAGTAAAAACCGGAAAGAACGCCCGGAAGCGTACTTTCATTGGCGTCAGGAGATGGCACAAGATGACCGAGGAGAACAATAAATTTGACGTTGTCGTTGTTGGCGGCGGCGTCAACGGAACAGGGATCGCGATGGATGCAGCGGGCCGAGGTCTGAAAGTGCTGCTGTGCGAAATGAATGACCTCGCCTCGGCGACATCATCCAACAGCAGTAAGCTGATCCATGGCGGCCTGCGTTACCTCGAACATTACGAGTTCCGGCTGGTACGGGAAGCCCTGGCAGAACGGGAGTCGTTATTAAGAAACTCGCCCCATATCATGTGGCCCATGCGTTTCCGTTTACCTCACCGCCCTCACCTGCGCCCAGCCTGGATGATCCGAACGGGACTGTTCCTTTACGACCACCTTGCCAAAAGGGAAGTCCTGCCCGGTTCACGGTCCATTACGTTCGATGAGAAGGATCCACTGAAGTCCGACATAACCAGGGGCTTTGAGTATTCCGATGGCTGGGTGGACGACGCCAGGCTGGTTGTGCTGACGGCCATGAAAGCACAGGAGTGTGGCGCCACCATTCTGACCAGAACCAAATGCATCAATGCCGAGCGTGGCGTGAACTCCTGGGATGTGTCCCTTCAGGACATGAACGATGGCAGCATACACCATGTGTCTGCCAAGGTTATCGTCAACGCGTCCGGCCCCTGGGTAAGCCGCCTGTTCAGCGAAAGCCTGGCCATGAAAGCGCCAAAAAACATTCGTATGGTCAAGGGAAGCCACATTGTTGTCCCCCGCCTGAACCGGGAGACAGAGGCGTACATCCTCCAGAATGAGGACGAGCGTATTGTGTTCGTGATTCCGTACGAAGACGAGTTCTCGCTGGTGGGCACGACCGATGTGGATTACGAGGGCGATCCTAAGAAGGCAAAGATTTCACCGGAAGAAACCGAGTACCTGCTGGATATCGTCAACTCCCACTTCAAGCGCCAGCTGACCGAGAGCGATGTGGTCTGGTCCTATTCTGGCGTTCGTCCGCTTATGGATGACGAAGAAGGCGATGCCAAGAAAGCCTCCCGTGACTACTCCTTTGAAGTCAGCAAGGAAAAGGGT
>JAWWAM010000290.1:0-4392 GCA_033721715.1 Marinobacter sp. | reverse complement strand
CTGCGGGACAGCGGCACCGAAATCGAGGGCATGAAGTTCTGGGGCAGCCCCTGGACACCGGTGTTCTTCGACTGGGCGTTCAATCTTGCGCGCGGCCCGGCCATTGCCGAGCGATGGGCGCAGATCCCTGCAGATACCGACGTCCTGATCACTCACGGCCCACCAGCGGGCATTCTCGACCAGGTGATCACAGACACCCACTCCCAATCAGTCGGATGCGACGACCTGACCCGGGAACTGGAACGGCTGAGGCTGAAAATGCACGTATTCGGACATATTCACGAAAGCCATGGCCAGCAACGCCTTGATGATTGTCTGTTCGTGAATGCAAGCACCTGCAATGAGAGCTTCAGGCCCCTGAATCCGCCCGTCGTGGTGGATCTCTGAGCTGGCCAACGAAACGGTTTCCATGACGCCCGCACAAGCTTCGCACCCAACAGTTCCCGGCACCGCCGATCTGGACAATCCACTGTACTACCTCGAAAACTTCGAGACCGTGGTGCGTTGGGTACGGCAGCACCACAGTGATCTTCTGACCGATGAGGAAACCGGGCAGATCGACAATCTGCTGGCGCTGGGCCGACCGGTACGGGCACTCCTCGCCCGCATGGTGATGCGCAGCGGCGAGCTGTTTCGGGTTGAAAAGCTCAACTACCCGGAGCTGGGCGAACCGGTGGCAAAGGCTGCGGAAGCGCTGGCGCACGCTGGCTGGATTGATGAGGATCCGGACATCTCGCTTGAGGACCTCTTTCGCCTGTTTACCCTGGCCGAGCTGCGCCCGGCCCTTGCGGACAGGATCTCCGCCGCCGGATTGCCGGCCAGGGCGGCCAAGGGGCTGCTGAAAGATGCGCTGATTCCGCTGCACCCCGATCCAGCAACTGTGGCCCATTGGCTACCAGGCACCTCCACCCGGGTGATCCGTCTCAACCACATGCCTCTGTTCGATCGCCTGCGGTTGATGTTTTTTGGCAACCTGCGCCAGAGCTGGTCGGATTTTGTGCTGGTGGAATTGGGGCACCAACAGTACGAACAGGTCCCGTTTTCCACTGAATCCCGGGCATTCAACGAGCGTGACCATGTCGATCGCTACCTCCTGATGCACCACTGCCGGGAACGATTGGACCAGGGCGAACTGCCTGAAACCATCTGGCAAAGCGTACCGGCGGCCTCCGATAACACCTGGCTGGAAAGCCGGCGCGGCCGCTTATTGTTCGAACTGGGTAAACTGGCAGAGCGTGGCGGTGATAAAGAGCTTGCCCTGAGCGCCTATAAGCAGAGCGGCCACCGTGAAGCCCGCCTGCGACAATTGCGCCTGCTGGAGCGGCTGAAGCGATACCGCGAAGCCTGGGAGTTGGCTAGCGCCGCCGGTGAGGAACCCAGGTTCGGCGCAGAAGAACGGGGCCTTGAACGCATACTGACACGGCTGGCGAAAAAGCTGGGAGAAACGGCACCCCCTCCGCCCCGGCGACCGGTACTCACAGCCTTTACCCTGGAGCTGGATAACCCGGAGGGACACTCGGTTGAATGGGTGGCCATGGAACACATGTCGACACCGGAAGCCCCGACCGCCTATGTGGAAAATACACTGATCAACGGCCTGTTTGGCCTGCTGTGCTGGCCTGCCCTGTTTGCCCCCGTGCCCGGCGCCTTCTTTCACCCCTTCCACACCGGGCCGGTGGACCTGTACCGGGAAGATTTTGTAGCACAGCGGCAAGCGCTTTTTGACGATTGTCTGAGCAGACTGGCCAGCGGCGATTATAAAACCCGCATCCGCAACACCTGGCGACAGAAACAGGGTATTGCCTCGCCCTTCGTGATCTGGCCAGTGCTATCGGAGCAGATACTGGACCTGGCGCTTGAATGCATTCCAGCCCGCCACCTGGAGCTGATATTCATGCGCCTGCTGGACAATTTGCGGGAACACCGCAGCGGGTTCCCCGATCTGATCCGCTTCCATCCCGGCCATACCGACCCGAACGGCCGCTATGAAATGATCGAAGTGAAAGGCCCCGGCGATCGACTGCAGGATCACCAGACCCGCTGGCTCGAGTTCTGCGTGGACCACGGCATTCCCGTCTCCGTCTGCTATGTTCGCTGGAATGGGGCGGCGAAATGAACGAACTCAGGGTGGCAGTACGAACCCTCTGCGAGTTCGCTGCCCGCAAAGGTGACCTGGACTTGCGCTACACCCCGGCACCCACTTCCGAGGAAGGCATTGCCGGCCACGGGGCCGTGCAGGCCCGGCGCGGCCCCCGATACCAGAGCGAGGTGGCACTGGCCGGCCAGTGCGGAAACCTGATGGTCAGCGGCCGAGCCGACGGTTACGACCCGATTGCCGGCAGGCTGGAAGAAATAAAAACCCACCGGGGCGACCTGTCTCGGGTGCGTGAAGCCCAGCGCAACCTCCACCGGGCGCAATTACGCGTTTACGGGGCCCTTCTGTGCCGCCAGGAAAAACTGAAAACCATTGAGCTGACCCTGATTTATTACGATGTCAGCAAAGACAAGGAAACCCCTGTCAGCGAAACCGCCAGTGCCGACGACCTCTGGCAGGAACTGGAACAGCTCTGTGCAACTTACAGCGGCTGGGCGGAACAGGAGGCCAGTCATCGGCAAGAACGGGACCTGGCCCTGCGGCGGCTGACGTTCCCCTTTGCTGACTTCCGACCCCGGCAACGGGCCCTGGCGGAGACCGTCTACAAGAACACCCTTCGCAACCAGACGTTGCTGCTGGAAGCGCCCACCGGCCTGGGCAAGACCCTGGGCACCCTGTTCCCGGCGCTGATGGCCATGCCGGCCGCAGAACAGGACCGGCTCTTCTACCTCACCAGCCGCAACACCGCCCGCAACCTGGCGGTGGATGCCATTCACCGGTTGCGGGAGAAACAACCCGAAACACTGACTTTGCGGACCCTGGAACTGGTGGCCAAGGACCACGCCTGCGAACACCCGGACAAGGCCTGCCATGGCGACTCGTGCCCGCTGGCCAAAGGCTTCTTCGACCGACTGCCGGAGGCCCGGGCGGAAGCGGCCAGCCACACTGGGGCCCTCACTCAACCGGCGTTGGCAGACATTGCCAGCAACCATGGCATCTGCCCCTATTTCCTGGCCCAGGAAATGGCCCGCTGGTGTGATGTGGTGGTGGCAGACGTCAACCGTATGTTCGACCAGTCCGCCCTACTCCACGCACTGGTTCGGCAGAATGACTGGAAAGCAAGTTTGCTGATTGACGAAGCCCACAATCTGGTGGACCGGGCCCGGGGTATGTACTCGGTGGAACTGAGTCAGACCCGCCTGCTGCGAATTCGAAAGCAGGCACCCAAAGCCCTGAAGTCACAGCTCAGCGGGGTAGCCCGGGCCTGGCAATCGGTCATCCGCGACCATGCCCCGGACATCAGCCGTGAACCGGTGATACTGGATAACCTGCCCGGTTCACTCACCGGCGCCCTGAACCGCCTGGTGTCTGCCATTACCGACTATCTGGCGGACAACCCTCCGGATCTGGCACTGCAGGAACTGATGTTCGAAAGCCTTGCTTTTACCCGGCTGGCAGAGGTTTTTGGCGATCATTCCCTGTGTGAACTGGTCAGGCCCGGCCGCGGCAAGGCACAACTGGCCATCCGCAACCTCATCCCTGCGGATTTTCTCAGCCCCCGTTTCGAGGCGGCCGACAGCACCCTGATGTTCTCGGCGACCCTGTCCCCCGGCATCTACTACCGCGACCTGCTGGGCATGCCTGAAGACACCTGTTTCCAGTCGCTGCCCGGCCCGTTTTCGGCCGAACAGCTGGAAGTGCACTTCACACCCAGGATCAGCACCCGACAGGCAGACCGGGAACGCTCTCTGGCACCCATTGCCGACATTATCGCGCAACAGTACCGGGATCGGCCGGGCAACTACCTGGCCTTTTTCAGCAGCTTTGCCTACCTCAACCGCGTGCGCGACGCCCTTGCCGAGCTGGCGCCGGACATTCCCCTGCGGGCCCAGCAACCGGGCATGTCCGGCGAGGAGCGGGCCGCGTTCCTGGACGAATTTCGGGAGGACAATTCAGGCGTTGCCTTTGCCGTACTTGGCGGCGTATTCAGCGAAGGCATCGACCTGCCCGGTGATCGCCTGATCGGCGCCTTCGTGGCCACCCTGGGCCTGCCCCCGTTTGACGCCTGGCACGAGATCCTGCGACAGCGACTGGAACAGCGCTTTGGTGCCGGCCAGGCCTACACGTACCTGATCCCCGGCCTGCAAAAAGTTGCCCAGGCCGCCGGCCGGGTGATCCGCACACCGGAAGACCGGGGTGTGATCTGGCTGATTGATGACCGCTTCCTGCGCCCCGACATCCGTCAGTTACTGCCTGGCTGGTGGATGCCGGACGGTAATACCGGCCACTCCTTATAG
>JAWWAM010000289.1:0-4397 GCA_033721715.1 Marinobacter sp. | reverse complement strand
GGAATCAGAACCTGCTCCAGGGCGGACCGCTTCTGGCTGATCTCCAGGTCGGAGTAGCCGTTGGCCCGCTTGAACTCGTGGTGCAGTTGCGTCTGTATTGCCTGTTCCGCTTCGGATTCAAAACGGATTTTTTCGGACAGGATCAGCGCACCTCCGGGCAGGGTGGCGTCAGCAATACGTTTCATCAGTTCTCCGCGTCTTTCCGGCGCCACGAACTGCAGGGTAAAATTCAGGGTGGTGACCGAAGTCTGATCGATAAAAGTGTCCAGAATATCTTCGCAGCGCAGGGAGACGGGCAGCGGATGGTCATCCAGGGCGATGTAGTGCTCGCAGCGTTCAATCATGGCGGCGGAGTTATCCACGCCCGTCAGGATGCAGTCCCGGTCGCCAATGCCGTGTCGCATCGCCAGGGTGGAGGCCCCCAGGGAACACCCGAGGTCGTAACAGTGGCTCCCAGGGCGGGCGTATTGCTCGGTAATGACTTCGATCATCGGGATGATAGTGGTGTAGCCGGGCACGGAGCGGCGAATCATGTCCGGGAAAACCCTCGCTACGGAGGCATCGAAACGGAAATCTTCTGTTTCACGTTCGCTGGCAAACAGCCTGTCCAGTGCCTGCCCAGGCTTTCTGTTGCTGTCACTCATTACCCGCCGGCTCCTGCTTTTCCCCTGGCTGGCTCTGGTCCGCGGCAGGGCCCCGGCTACAGCGGACACCCCGGTTCTTGTAATCTACGAGAACGCCACGGAAATCGGGGTCAACATCAGCGGCGATGGCCAGATAACCCTGTTCACAGACAGCGTGGAGCTCAGACGACTTGGGCGACATGCGGAATTTTTCATCCGGCGTGATGTGAACTGCCTCGAATTCGCCAACCGGCACGTGATCCTTGTTGTCGGAGTGATCAATCTTGCCGCTTGCCTCCAGTACGAGAACGGTTGCGATCATGGTGCCAATGGCTGTCGCAATCAGGCTGCGTACTGTGAATCTCGCCTCACTCTGGCTCATCGGGAAGTCTCCGGTCTTTCGGTTGTCCGGCCTCAATACTGGCCGGGAACATTAATGGAAGGGGCTTGCAGTGCCGCGAGCTGTTCACGCAGGGACAGGATCTGGTCGGACCAGAAACGGGGCTGGGCAAACCATGGGAAGAATCGCGGGAAGGCGGGGTCGTCCCAGCGCTTGGCCAGCCAGGTGCAGTGAGAAATCTGGCGGTAGCATCGCAGAGGTTCAATAAGATGTCGTTCCCGGCGGTTGAAGTCCCGGAACATTTCATAGCCTTCAAGCAGTTCGCCAAACTGCTGGCCCCGTTCAATGTCGTCTCCGTTCAGCAGCAGCCAGAGGTCCTGGATGGCCGGCCCGGTGCGGCAGTCATCCAGGTCGACAAACAGCATCTGCTCCTCACGACAGAGGATGTTGCCGCCGTGGCAGTCGCCGTGCAGTCTCAGGGAGTGCACTTCGCCGGCATCGTCGATCCGCCGGGCGCAATGGTCCACCAGGTCGGGAATCAGTGAATCCCAGGCCGGGCGAAGGTCATCCGGTACCCAGCGATTGTCGGTAAGGAAGCGGTTGTTCTCCTCAATGCCTGAGAGCACGGACATCACGGGGCGGTGGCTGAAGCTGGCAGTATCACCGATATTGTGAAGCTGGCCCAGCCATTGTCCAAGGCGGTAGAGCGTGTCAGTTACACTGGTATCCGGCGCCTGGCCGCCCCTCTGCGGAAAAACGGCGAACAGGAAGTCATCACACCGCCCCAGGGTGTCCCCGGAGAGCATTGCCATTGGCGCCACCACCGGAATGTCGCCGGCCAGCAGTTGCGCGGTAAATTCGTGTTCCTCGCGGATCTGCGCCTCACTCCAGCGCCCCGGACGGTAAAACTTGGTTATTACGGGTGGCTGGTCTTCAATGCCGATCTGATAAACGCGGTTTTCATAGCTGTTAAGCGCAAACAGCCGGCCATTAACGATGAACCCTGCGTCCTCCATGGCATCAAGAATCTTGTCCGGTTTGAGGGCGTCGTATGGATGGCTGGAAATCTCGGTCATAAATAAATGTTAGCGTCTCGAACTTTGTTGAGCCTGCATTGCTGCAAGGTGGTACCAGTTTTCGTCCAGTTCCCAGCGAACGCGGTCCACGCCGGAAGCATTGAGGACAATATCGCCGGCCCTGGCCTGGACCTGGGCCAGTTCACGTTCTGCACGTTGCCAGTCCCGGTGGTTGTCGCTCAGGTTGCGCATACTCGGGAAAATGGTGCTCAGTGCTTCGTGAGTCGATGTTTTGTGTGAGCGAAGGGAGCTCATAATGGCGGTGCTCCCCTCCACCCTCAATACCCGGTGTTGATAGGGATAGTTGGCCACCATACTGTCCGCTTTCAGATCCTGATTGAGGCTGATTACCTCAAAACCACGCCAGCCAAGCCAGCCAACAAATATGGCCGCGACCATCATTACAATTATAAACTGCTTCCTGTCAGACATCGCTTCCTGCTCCGTGCACTTGTTTTCTGGGGCAAGTATAACGTTTCAGGGGCTTCATCGTAATGCGATTCCGGCAAACTCACGCAGACAGGCAAGGGTAATTCGAATTTTGGTGACAGACAGGGAAATGCTCCAGGCAGATACGGTCGTGATCGGTGCGGGTATTGTCGGCCTTGCCGTGGCCCGGCAACTCGCCCTGCAGGGTAACGAGGTGCTGGTTCTGGAAGGCAATGCACGTTTCGGTGAGGGGCTGTCCTCCCGAAACAGTGAAGTTATCCATGCCGGTATCTACTATCCGGAGGGCTCCAGAAAGGCGAGATTGTGTGTTCGTGGCAGGCAATTGCTCTATGGCTATTGTCAGCAGCGACGGATTGACCACCGGAAAACCGGTAAGTGGATTGTGGCTCGAGGCCCGGAGCAACAGGAGAAGCTCGTTTCGATAGCCCGGCAGGCTGAGCGCAATGGGGTGTCGCTGCAAAGCGTGGGACAAGGCGCACTGCAATCGAGGCTGCCGGAGGTGACTGCCGATGAGGCGCTGTTTTCCCCGGAAACCGGTGTGGTGAATAGCCATGGGGTGATGCTCGCGTTGTTGGGGGATATTGAGGACTGTGGTGGCCAGCTTGTCTGTCATGCACCGGTGGAAGGTGCCACCACCATCGGCGGCCAGCATCGCCTGCGGATAGGGGGGCGGTCGCCGTGCGAGCTGGTTGCCCGGCGTGTGGTAAATGCAGCTGGCCTGGACTCGGTTGCTCTGGCCTCTGCCTGGAAGGGGATGCCAGAGGCGCTTGTGCCGCAACAGTGGCTTGCCCGGGGTGTTTATTTCAGTTATTCCGGTCGACACCCGTTCAGTTCGCTGATCTATCCGGTGCCCGAGCCGGGCGGCCTGGGTGTTCACCTGACACTGGATCTGGCTGGCCAGGGGCGTTTCGGGCCGGATGTGGAATGGATAGAGCAGGTTGACTTTTCGGTGGACCCTGGCCGAGCGCGATCGTTTGCCAACAGTATCCGCCAGTGGTGGCCAGCGCTGGATGAAACCCGTCTGCAACCTGCTTATGCCGGGATCCGACCCAAACTGGCGGGGCCCGATGGCGGGTTTGCGGATTTTCGAATTGATGGCGAGGCAGACCATGGTATTCCGGGGCTGGTCCACCTGTTTGGTATTGAGTCCCCGGGCTTGACCGCGTGTCTGGCGATTGCCGAGGAGGTAGCCCAAAAGCTGGGCGACTGACCCTTTCCTGGTTACCCCGGTGTTCTTGCCAGTGCCCAGATCTGAACCTCCGCCGCGCCAGCTTCAAGAAGTGCTTCGGTCAGGCTGCGCGCAGTGGCCCCGGTGGTCACGACATCGTCAATAATGGCGAGCCTTGCTGGTGGAGTACGACCCACCTGATAGATCCCCCGCAGGTTGGCCAGCCGTTCTTCCCGGTTCAGGCCTCGTTGGGGTCGGGTTCGACGATTTCGGGTCACGAGATCGGTAGTCCAGGGTATACCTGTGCGTTTACTCACTTGTTCGGCAATGTCTGCGGCCTGGTTGAATCCCCGCTTGCGGCGCCGTGCCGGGTGCATCGGGCTGGCTACCAGCAAATCCGGGCGCTGCTCGGGAGTGGTTTGCAGCATCCCCACCAACTGGGTTGCGAAGTCGTGAATCAGCGGCCGTGCGAATGCACGCTGGCCGTTATATTTGTAGCGCTGGATCATACCGTCGACCGGGTAACGATAGCGCCAGGGCGCAATCACCCGCGTGAACGGCGGTAAATTCCGCAAACATTGGCCGCAAAGCGTTTCGTTTCCGGCGAATGCCAGGGGGAGGGCGCAGCAACGGCAGTGCCAGTGGTTGGCAGGCAAGTCCTCGCGGCAGGGAGCGCACAGCCCGTAAAGGGCATCAGGCGCCAGACAGGCGACACACTGGCCACCGCCGGAAGGCAGAGG
>JAWWAM010000288.1:0-4406 GCA_033721715.1 Marinobacter sp. | reverse complement strand
GGCCGGGGTTCCGGTGCTGGCTCGCTGGTAGCCTACGCCCAGCTGATTACCGATCTTGACCCTCTTGAGTACGACCTGCTGTTCGAGCGCTTCCTGAACCCGGAACGGGTCTCCATGCCCGACATCGACGTCGACTTCTGTATGGAAGGCCGCGACCGGGTGATCGCCTATGTGGCGGAGAAATACGGCCGTGAAGCGGTCTCGCAGATTATCACCTTCGGTACCATGGCGGCCAAGGCGGTGGTTCGTGATGTGGCCCGGGTTCAGGGGAAGTCCTACGGGCTGGCGGACAAGCTCTCCAAGATGATCCCCTTCGAGCCGGGCATGACTCTGGAGAAGGCGCTGGAGCAGGAACCGCAGCTGGTGGAGTTTCTCGAAAACGACGAGGAAGCCCAGGAAATCTGGGAGATGGCTCTCAAGCTGGAGGGTGTCTGCCGTAACGCTGGTAAGCACGCCGGCGGTGTGGTTATCGCGCCCACCAAAATCACCGACTTTTCGCCCCTGTACTGCGATGACGAGGGCGGCAGCCTGGTGACCCAGTTCGACAAGGGTGACGTAGAGGATGCCGGCCTGGTGAAGTTCGACTTCCTTGGGCTGCGGACCCTCACCATCATCGACTGGGCCCTGAAGATGATCAACCCGCGTCGGGAAAAGCGTGGGCTGCCGCCTCTGGATATCAACGAGATCCCGCTGGACGATGTGCCGTCCTTCGACATGCTGAAGAAAGCTGAAACCACCGCGGTGTTCCAGCTGGAATCCCGGGGCATGAAAGATCTGATCCGCCGCCTGCAGCCGGATTCCCTGGAAGACATGATCGCACTGGTGGCTCTGTTCCGGCCCGGGCCGTTGCAATCCGGCATGGTAGACGACTTTATCGATCGTAAACATGGTCGCCAGCCCATGTCGTTTCCGCACCCGGACTATCAATACGATGGCCTGAAGCCGGTTCTGGAGCCCACCTACGGGGTTATCCTTTACCAGGAGCAGGTCATGCAGATTGCCCAGGTCATGGCGGGCTATACCCTTGGTAACGCCGATATGTTGCGTCGGGCTATGGGCAAGAAAAAGCCCGAGGAGATGGCCAAGCAGAAACAGTTTTTCCTGGACGGGTGCGAAAAAAATGGCATCGACAAGACGCTGGCGGAAAACATCTTTGACCTGGTAGAAAAATTCGCCGGTTACGGCTTCAACAAATCCCACTCCGCTGCCTATGCCCTGGTTTCCTACCAGACGCTCTGGCTAAAGGCCCATTACCCCGCTGAGTTCATGGCGGCGGTGCTTACCGCGGACATGCAGAACACCGACAAGGTGGTCACGCTGGTTGAAGAATGCCGGAGCATGGGGCTGGAACTTCTGGTGCCCGATGTCAGCCGCTCTGAATACACTTTCACGGTGAACGAGGATGGTGCCATCGTCTATGGCCTTGGTGCTATCAAGGGGCTGGGTGAAGGCCCGATTGGCAGCATCCAGGCCGGGCGGGCAAACGGCGAGCCTTATGAAGACATTTTTGATTTCTGCCGCCGTGTGGATCTGAAAAAAGTAAACAAGCGTGCTATGGAGGCGCTGATCCGTTCCGGGGCCATGGACAAGCTGGGAGCCGGGCGGGCGCAGTTGATGGCGAGCATTGACAAGGCCATCCAGCAGGCTGGGCAGCAATCCCGCAACGAATCTGTGGGCATGACGGATATGTTCGGCGATATGCTGATGGGTGGCGAAGATGGCGACCCCTATTCCGACGTGGCGAATGTCCGGGAATGGCCAGAGAAGGAGCGGCTGAAAGGTGAGAAGGACACCCTGGGGATCTACCTGACCGGCCACCCCTTTGATGAATATGAGAAAGAAGTGCGCCGGTTTGTGCGCTCTTCCATTGCCGATCTCAAGCCTGCGCGGCAACCCCAGCGTGTTGCGGGCCTGGTGGTGGCCCAACGCTCAATGAAAACCCGTACCGGCTCCACCATGGCCTTTATCACCCTGGATGATCGCAGTGCCCGCATAGAGGCAACCCTGTTCTCTGAAGCATTTTTCGAAAACCGGGAGTTGCTACAGTCAGACCAGGTGATTGTGGTTGAGGGTCAGGTCAGCCACGATGACTACTCCGGCCAGATGAAAATGCGGGTGAACTCGGTGATGGACGTGGGTACGGCGCGGCAACAGTTCAGTCGCGGGCTCAAGCTCGCCATCCACTCCGACCAGCTGCAGAACGGCCTGCTCGACAAACTGGACTCCACCTTGCGGCCGTTCCGCTGTGAAGGCAGCCCGGTGTGGATCGAATACAGCAGTGATAATGCCAGCACCCGTATCGAACTGGGTGACTCCTGGCGCGTTCAGCCGGATGACGACCTTTTGCTGGAGCTGAAATATCTGGTGGGCGACCAGTCGGTAGAACTGGTCTATGATTGATAATGTCCGGCAAGGTTTACCCCGGGCGCGGCGAAGGCGCTGAAACATTACGGTTTTGTCAGAAAGCGGACTCATACCAAGGTACGCTTTAGCCATGGCCCGGGCGCTGCTATCTTTGTCCAAAATTCTGGTTTGGCGACTAACATTCGCGCCTTGCAAGCAAATGATGGAACATCATGAACCCTAACTATCTGGATTTCGAACAGCCTATTGCCGACCTTGAAGCCAAAATTGAAGAGCTTCGCATGGTGGGTAACGACACTGACATTAACATTACCGACGAGATCAGCCGGCTACGCAAAAAGAGTGTAAGCCTGACCGAAAGCATCTTCTCGGACCTCAAGCCCTGGGACGTATCACGACTGGCCCGTCATCCGCGCAGGCCCTACACCCTCGATTACGTTGAGATGATCTTCGACGATTTCGACGAGTTGCACGGTGATCGTCGTTACGCCGATGACCAGGCCATTGTTGGCGGTACAGCTCGCCTGGAAGGCCAGCCGGTGATGGTCATTGGCCACCAGAAAGGCCGGGAAGTGCGCGACAAGGTAAAGCGCAATTTCGGCATGCCTCGCCCAGAAGGCTACCGTAAGGCCCTGCGGTTGATGGAAATGGCCGAGCGATTCCGCATGCCTATCCTGACGTTTATTGATACCCCTGGCGCCTATCCTGGTATCGGTGCCGAGGAGCGCGGCCAGAGTGAAGCCATTGCTTTCAATCTGGCAGTGATGTCTCGTCTGAAAACCCCGATCATCTCAACCGTGGTGGGTGAGGGCGGCTCTGGCGGTGCGCTCGCCATCGGCGTCTGCGATCAGCTCAACATGCTGCAGTATTCCACCTATGCCGTTATTTCGCCTGAAGGTTGTGCCTCGATTCTCTGGAAGAGCGCGGAGTATGCGTCCCAGGCGGCCGAGGCCATGGGCGTTACCGCGGAGCGCTTGAAAGATCTGGGGCTGGCCGACAACGTGATTACCGAGCCGCTTGGCGGTGCTCATCGCAATCCGGAAAAAATGGCGGAATCCCTGCGCGCAACCCTGAGCAAGGGCATCACCGAACTCGGTCGTCTGCCACTGGATGAACTGGTTTCCCGTCGCTATGAGCGGCTGACCCGATATGACACGGGCCGGTAACGCCGGCTCCGGAACTGACTGGCCGGAGGCGCTTTGTGCCCCGGTCAGGAACCTGCCCCCCCATTCTCGCTTATGGCTCGCGCTGAGCGGCGGAATGGATTCTGTTCTGCTTCTTCATGTGGCCGCCCGGCTGTATGCCCATACCGGCCGGTTATCGGTGGTCCATGTGAACCATCAATTACAGGCCAACGCCGATCACACTGAGAAATTCTGCCAGACGCTGTGCAGCGAGCTGGGTGTGCCTCTCGAAATCCGCCGCGTGGTGGTTGATGGTTGTTACTCAAGCAACAGTGGCACTAGCGGAGGAATTGAGGAAGCGGCAAGGAATGCCCGTTATGAGGTTTTCGAGGATGTGCTGAGTACGGGCGGGCTGTTGCTGATGGCCCACCACGGCGATGATCAGGCTGAGACGGTGCTGTTCAGGTTACTACGGGGCACTGGCATCGCCGGGCTGGGGGGTATGCCCCGGTCCCGTCCATTAGGTCACGGAATGCTGTACAGGCCATTGCTTGACCTGTCGCGCGGTGACCTGAAGGCCTGGGCCATGGAGAAAGGCATCGATTGGGTGGAAGACCCCAGCAACACCGATGAGCGGTTTGACCGAAATTTCCTCAGGCAGTCCATCATGCCACTTCTGAAGGATCGCTGGCCGTCCCTGGTCAACCGTGTTGCACACACTGCGCGTGCCTGTAGCGAGGCTGATGAGTTGGCCGGAAAACTCGCAGAAATTCGCTTCCAACAATGTGCTACCGGCCAGGGCACAATTGAAGTTAACGCGCTGGGCCAGCTTGCTGCGACAGAACAGAAGAATCTGGTTCGCTGGTGGATCAACCATAACCGCTACCTTCCCCCCTCAATCGCTGACTGGCCCCGGGT
>JAWWAM010000287.1:0-4412 GCA_033721715.1 Marinobacter sp. | reverse complement strand
GGAGCGTCAGGGGAATTGAAGCATAACTCCCCGTTCCGACAAGGCCCTCCAGAATGGCTTAGCCCGCAAATATCAACTACGCTTTTCCTGTGATAGATGAAGAAAGCCGCCGCCCCTTGCTGTCCCGGCGTACTTTTTATCGACCTGGCCTATGCAGTACTACACTTCCCGCGAGGGGGGATCGGAGGACTTGCTCATGCCTGCACACTCTTCATTTCCGGACAAAGACAAAAACCCCACAGCTTCCAAGGCAACCGAAAACCTCAGCGATATCTTCAAGTCCTTTTTCGAGATTGAGGTCGCCGCCACCGAGGAAGTAGTCAATAAAGTCTTTGAAGTCCGGTACCAGGTTTACTGTATCGACAGACCCTTTGAAGATCCGAGCCAATTTCCCGACAAAAGGGAACATGATGCTTACGATCCGCGCTCGGCTCATGCCTTGATCCGGCATCGCAGAACCGGAGATAGCGTCGCAGTTGTTCGGCTCGTTATGGCGGGCTATAACCCGGAGCAGTCAGACTTTCCCATGGAAGGACCAACGGTCCATCGAATGAGCCAGCAAGCCCAGGAGACGATTGCGGCGACTCCCCGGCAGCACATGGCCGAGATTTCCAGAATGGCGGTGAGTCGGGAATTTCGCCGCCGCCTCAACGAACAGGAATCACCCACTGGTGTTACTGATCAGACCTGTTACGCCGATGCCGAGGGCGGCCGACGCGCCATGCCCTATATCAGTCTGGGCCTGTTTGCCGCTATCCTGCGGATGTCGGTCAAACACAACGTCACACACTGGATGGCGGTAATGGAACCGGCTCAATTGCGTCTGTTAAAGCGTTTTGGTGTGGAGTTCGACCACGTCGGACCGGTAATGGAGTATCACGGCCTCCGCCGGCCCGCCTTCACCGAAGCGGCGTCCCTGATCAATGGGATCCTCCGGCGCCGCCCCGATGTCTGGAAGTTGATCACCGAATCAGGTAGTTATTTGCCGCCCACACCGGGCCGCTTCGCCTGAGGCAGAAAGCCATCATCCGCGAGCTTCGAATGTAGCTCCTGAGGCTTCAGGTGCGCGAGATCCTTGTCGACTTCGGTCAGCGTCACCTTTCCGGTGGGGAGGTCGTCGAGCTCCGGTCTCAGAACACCGAGCATCTGGCTTTCGGCACAGAGTACCAGGCGGCTGACGTTCTTATCGCTGATGACCTGCTTCACATCGGCCACGATCTCCTGGGCAAACTTGCGGTTGACCTGATGTTCGCGTTTGTCGCGGTGTTCGTCGTAATTGTGGTGCGGTACAGCCGTGCCCTGGCCTCCCTGGTGTTCACGCTGCGCCCCGCGGCTATCGCTCCAGATCTCACTCTCACTCGCCGTATGTTCCGGGTTGGAGAGGGTCTTATATTCCGTCAGGTATGGGGACCGTTCCAATTCCGGTGTATCAGAGGATTCCAGCGTGAAAATCCGTGCTTTCGCTAGCTCTGCTGCAACGACACAGTACTCAGCCATGTTGTGCCTCCAAGTGTGTTCCCTCAAAACTTTCCAGCCACTGGTGAACTGCTTTCCGGAAGCTGGCCCATAGGTCAGATGTTTGGTTGGGGGGAAGATATTTCAAGGTCTTTTGTCTCTGGCGCCGTTTATTGCCTTCCGAAAGGTCCATTCCTATACTCGCTTAGCGGGTCGCTGCCTGATCAGCGCAACAAGCCGCCTAACTCCAATAAAAAAGGGAAAACAACATGTTGAAACGTTGCACATTTCTGGCTGCTGCGGCGGCAACGTTACTGTTCAGTGCCACCTCTCATGCTCAGTACAAGGACGAATACACCGTCTCCACTGTTCTTCCGTCTGCCTTTCCCTGGGGCCAGGCTGCCGACAAGTGGGTAGAACTGGTGAAAGAGCGCTCAGACGGGCGTATCAACATGAAAATCTACAGCAACTCCCAGTTGGTCTCCGGTGACCAGACCAAGGAGTTTTCGGCTATGCGGTCCGGGCTGATTGACATGTCGGTTGGATCTACCATCAACTGGTCGCCGCAGGTGCCTGAACTGAACCTGTTCTCCCTGCCTTTCCTGATGCCGGATTATGAAGCTATCGATGCTATCACCCAGGGAGAGGCCGGCGAGGCCATCTTCGCTGCCATCAAGAAGCGCGGTGTGACACCGCTGGCGTGGGGCGAGAACGGCTTCCGCGAACTGTCCAATTCCAAACTGACCATCGACGAGCCAGGCGATCTGGAGGGCCTTAAAATCCGCGTTGTCGGCTCGCCGCTGTTCCAGGATACCTTCACGGCCCTGGGCGCCAACCCGACACAGATGAGCTGGGCCGATGCCAAACCGGCTCTGACGACCGGTGCGGTCGACGGCCAGGAAAACCCACTGTCGGTCTTCGATGTGGCACGTATCGATCAGGTGGGCCAGAAGTATCTGACCCGCTGGCACTATATGGCGGACCCCCTGGTGTTTGCCGTCAGCAACAGCATCTGGGATCAGTTCAGCCCGGAAGATCAGGAGCTGCTGAAACAGGCGGCGGTGGATGCTGGAGAGTGGGAGATCGAGAAATCCCGTAGCGAAATCGATGAGACCCTGGCTGCCATCAAGGATCGGGGTGTGGAAGTTACCGAACTGACGGATGAGCAACGGGATGCCTTTATGAAAGCTACTCAGTCCGTGTACGAGAAATGGACTCCGCGCATTGGCGAGGATCTGGTCAAGCAGGCAAAGGACGCGGTCGCTAACCGCAACCAGTAGCAAGGGCCTGCCCAGGCGCCCGCCACCTTCGGTGGGCGCTGTTTTTGAACCGGAGTTACCATGCCGTCCCGTCCCCCCAATTTCCGGCCCGACGCCTGGCTGGCGACCATCGCTCTGGTAGCGATCTGCCTGATCAGCCTGGGTAATGTGATCGTGCGCTACGCGACGGATGCGTCGTTTGCCTTTACCGAGGAATTCTCGGTGTTCTTTCTGGTAATGCTTACCTTCGGGGGTGCGGCGGTGGCCGCGCGCCATAACCAACACATCCGCATCGAACTGATTGAGCACTTTCTCCCACCGTGGGGGCAAAAGGTTGTCTTTGTGCTGCAATGGCTGGGTGGGGTGACTGTGCTGGGGATGATGACCTGGTTCGGCAGCACCTTTGCCCTGCAGGAGTACCAGTGGGAATCGCTGTCTCCGGGGCTGGGGTTGCCCAACTGGGTGTATGTGATCTGGCTGCCTCTGTTGTCTGTTGCCATCATCATCCGCATGACTCAGAACCTCGTTGACCGCCTGCGCGGCAAGGAAGACCCGGAGGTCATCCATGAGTCCTGATTTGCTGATGATTGGCAGCTTCCTGCTGGCGTTGCTGCTGGGTATGCCGGTAGCGATTGCCCTCGGCCTGGGCGGGGTGGTGGGTATCGTGGCTGGTCTGCCACCCTCGATGCTGGGCACCTTCGGCACCAACACCTATAACAGTGTGGCCAAGTACCCGCTGATTGCGATTCCCCTGTTTATCCTGACTGGCCTGATTTTCGAGCGCGCGGGTGTTGCTGCAAGCCTGGTGCGCTTTGCCCAGTCGATTATCGGCCCGCGACATGGCGGCCTGACGGTGGTTGCGGTCATTGTGTGCCTGATCATGGGCGGCATGAGCGGTTCTGGTCCGGCAGACGCGGCTGCAGTCGCCATGGTGATGCTGCCGAGCATGCAGAAAGCGGGCTATCCGCAGCCATTTTCGGCGTCCCTCATTGCCGCCTCGTCGTCCACGGCGATTCTGATCCCTCCCTCCATTGCGCTGATTCTCTATTCCATCGTGGTGCCCGGCGTGGACCTGCGGGCGCTTTTTGCGGCGGGTATCTTTCCGGGCATCCTGGCGGGCGTGTCCCTGCTGGCGCCGGCACTTTACTTTGCCAGGAAATACCGTTGGGAGGACCCGGAAGCGGTGGAACGCCCACCATTCTGGCCGAGTTTCAAGGCAGCCCTGCCAGCCTTGTTTGCACCGGTGATCATTCTTGGCGGGCTCCGTTCAGGCCTTTTTACCCCCACTGAGGCAGCGGTGGTTGCAGTCGGCTACGGGGTGGTTGTCGGTTGCGTGCTGTATCGCAACCTCAGCATCCGCAACCTCTGGAGCCTGATGACGGAAGCTGCTGTTACCTCTGGCGTAGTCATGTTTATCATCGCACTGGCGGGCATCTTCGCCTGGGCAGGCACCACGCTGGGAACCTTCCAGCACCTGGCGGATGCCCTGTTATCCCTGTCCGAAAATGGCTGGGTGCTGTTGGGGCTGGTGATGGTACTAGTACTCATCGCCGGCATGTTGCTGGATGCCATCTCTATCTACCTGATCCTGATCCCGATTGTGCTGCCACTGATGACTCATTTTGGCTGGAACCCGATCTGGTTCGGTATCCTGCTGGCCATGAATATCGCCATTGGCCAGTTTACACCGCCGGTGGC
>JAWWAM010000286.1:0-4412 GCA_033721715.1 Marinobacter sp. | reverse complement strand
GCGGTCTCTTGCTGCCGAGGCGTGTTGATACAGGATTTCCGTGCTGTCGCCATGCTCCGGGGCAATCGCCACGCCGCAGTGCAGATTCATGAATACAGGCAGCCTGACGGCATGGACAGAGATTTCATGATTACCCACCATTTGTTCGATAAAGGGCTCCAGTGGTCCCTCCAGCAGCTCAAGGTCAATCAGGAACGATGCTGAGCCGAATTCGGGAATTGCAATGTAGGCGTGCTGCCTGCTTTCCAGACAGACCACACCGGGCAGCCCAGCCAGGGTATGGTTGAGCTTGTTCATCAACTGACAGAACATTTCCTCTGCCAGCCTGTGGCCCATGCTGGATGCAATATCCTTGATCTGTGGGTAGTGGACCAGGGTGAGCGCGACCCGATTGTTCTGCCTCATCATTGTTTGCAACTGCTGGTTGAGCATCGAGGCATTGGGCATTCTGGTGGTTGAATCGTGCATGGCCTGCTCAAGGGACTGCATTTCCAGATCCCGGACCTGTCGCTCGGCCATCTGCTGTTTCCGTAGTGCCGCCAGCTTGCGTGCCCGTTCGTCCTTGATGCGATGCGCCAGGGCAAACGAGAGCAGCAGCACCTCCGCCGCGGAGCCGACCTGCATGGCATGGTTGGTGATGAAGTTTACCGGCAGAAGATCAAAGACGCTGAGTAAATACAGGGCGGCGCCCAGGGCAAACGTTGTCCAGGCCAGTACGAAATAGCGCGCGATGACAACGCCGGCCCTCAGGCCTGCCAGCCCCACAGCAATGAGCAACACAATGACCAGGGCGCCTAACAGGCCGGCGAACAGCGACCCGTTTATGGGGTCGGCCCAGGTGTAGAGGATCAGCACCCCGGCGAGGGCGGCCGAGATTCTCATTCCCCGGTCCCAGCGCGGAGAAATTTCCTGCCATTTCAGAAAGCTGCGTGCGAACATCAAGGCAAACAGAGACGCAAGGGCGGTGCTGACGGGCAGGGCGTAGCGGGGCAACATCGGCTGGCCGGCCCATATCCACGCGCTTCCGGCCCCGGAGATGCAAAGCATCAGTACACTGATAGAACCGATGTAGAGCACGTAATAGCCGTAGGCCAGATCCCTGAGGGAGAGAAACAGGAACAGGTTGTAGATCACCAGGGCGCCCAGAATGCCGAAGTAGGCCCCCCAATAGAGACTTCGCAATGAAAACCGAAGTAGCAGGCTGTCCTCGCGCCAAAGTTCGACCGGCACTTGCAGCGCGGTTGCTGAGCGCGCCTTGAGGTATAAGTCCACCTGGCCGCTCAGGTCACGCGGTAATGGCAGTGCTACCTGGTAGCTGTGGGTCTGTGTTCGTCGGGTTTCAGTTTCCTGCCGACTGGTGTGGTAGATGGCCGGCGGTTGATTATCACGTATTATATAGAGATCGACCTCCTCCAGAAGTGGATAGGGAATCACCAGGTACCATTGTTGGGTGAGGGGTTCGGCGATGTTCAGGGACGTCCTGAGCCAGACGGACTGTTCGGTGAATCCCAGGTTGAGGATGCTGCCATCGTGCTTTTGTTGCCACTGAGCCTGCTGAAGTACCTGATCAAGAGTAAGTTCGCCGTCCAGCAAGTACTCGATCTGATTGTTCAGGTGGTAATGGCCAGTGTCTTCCTCAACCGTCAGTTCCTGGCCATTGGCAGTAAGAGCGAACAGGAGAGACAGTGCTGCTAATCCTGCCGCCCATTTGTCGCGTTTCATCATGGTGCATCCCTGTCCATCCTATTCGTCAAGGGGGCTGATCAGGCGGCCGGTGAAGCCAAGAAACTCGGCTTCCTGGCAAAAGGCGGAAAACTCGCCTTTGCCGACATCCGGCTGGCGAAGCAGCACCAGGGCTTCGACCAGGCATCCTGGAATATCCCGGTTGCTCCAGGCCGGCATGCGTGGCCACATCAGGAATTCTTCGTGCGAAAGCACCACTTTTTCCACCGCGATCTGCCTGGCCTGCAGCTGCTCCCGCGCCGTCAGGCTGATGCAGGGGTGGGTGTCATCGGCGATCATTGCGCCCGGGGTTATATGCTGCTGGAGATCCAGTACGGCATCGCCATGATGGGTTAAGCCAATGTAAAGCTTCTCGTCCTGTAGATGGGCCGGGGAGGAGGTCTGCAAGATGGTACCTCCATCTGTGACTATTTCCCTGTCCTCTACATAGCGTGGATCAAACCCGATCACCTTGTCATACAAACCGGTGAGATCCTCACACACTGCATTGCCGATGCGCCCGGCACCTCCCAGCACGACAATGCTCGTCTGCTGGCAGTATTGGGGCCGTTCTCGCATCTTTCGCGCCACGTCCCAGATCATATATCGTGTGCCCAGGCTTCCTTCCACCAGCGGTTCAGTAATGTCGATACCGGCTTTCATGACGAAGTTCGGCAGCCGTCCGACGAGAGCGATGCGTTTTACATCGGGGTAGTCCCGTTGCAATTTATCCAGGTAAAGGCGAACTTTTTCGGAGTCCTCCTCTAACTCGTCCTCCATGAATTGCGACGCCACCAGCAGGCCACGCATGTCCTGGTTGCGAATGTAGCCAATCACCAGATTGGATGGCATACGCTGGGCCATACGGGGCGTGAAATAGGAGGCGGCCTGTTCCCTGTTACCGTACACCGCAAACAGAAAGTGCGGCCGGGCCAGGGCATGGATGGGCGCCCGCAGGTAGGTGTTGGCCGATAAAATCGCAAAACGGCGAGTGTTCTTCCAGAGTGCACGCTTGCTTCTGGCTTTTAGGCGTTGCCAGGAGGGCGCAACGTCGTAGAGCTCCCTCAGTTCGTACTCAGAAAAGCGTCTGCGGTAAAACTCCAACCCGATGTGGGACTTGCCAGTGTATGCCACCGTGGCAGCGACGTTCATATCGGCTTTATCGGGAAAATCGACGTCAGTGACCTCGCCGGGGCGGATATACACGCCTTCGGGCCTTTTCAGGCGCAGTCCGCTTGCCGATACGTCCAGTGTCTTGGTTTCAATGGTGTGATTGGCATACTTCAGAACGACCGGAAGTCTGATCCCCGATCGCAAATGCCGGCGATACTCTCCATGCATCCTTATCATCGCTGGCCCCCGACGCCCTGTCGAAATTGATACTCACTTCCTCACCATAGTCTGGACCAAACTCCTGAAAGCCGCCATTTTTACAATGACCTCATGTACTTCTGAGGGTCAGTGACAGGTCCTTTTCCAGTCGGTAGGTATCGAAATCCCGCGCCAGAAACAGCTGGCCGGGATAATACTGCAAGGCTTCGGCTGCCAGTTGGTTGATATGGGGCGCGCCGCCAGGGCCGGACTTGTAGCGGGAGCTGAAGTGCGTCAGCAGCAGGTTGGGTAGTTGGGCTTGCTGGGCAAACCGGGCCACCTGTTCGGCGGAGCTGTGTTGTGGCCAGGGGCCGACTCGGTCTGCCACCTCCTGGGTGTAGGTGGCTTCATGAATCAGTACATGGGTGCCGTGGCAGGCCTCGGCCAGCAGCTCAGGATTATCGTTGTCGCCAGCCACAATCACACGGCGGGCCACGCGGGGAATGTGGGTGTAGTCGTCACTTCTGAGCAGGCGGCCATCTTCAAGCGTTACGTCATGTCCTTTCTGCAACTCGCCCCAGCCCGGTCCGGGTTCTATGCCATCCTCCCTGAGTTTTTCCTGTAGCAGTTGTCGCTCCAGATTCCTTTCGGTGAACACGTAGGCGCGGCAGGCAACGCGATGGGAGAGGGCCACGTTGGTGACCTCGAAGTATTCATCCTGCCAGTGGAAGTCCGGTGCTTCGGAATCGATGAAGTTCAGGGGATAGCCGAGACTGGAGTCACTGTTGTCAATCACCGCATTGATAAAGCGTTGCACCTGGACCGGGGCGATGACATCAAGCGGTGCTGTGCGCCCGAGCATGGAGGCACTGGTGAGAAGCCCCGGAAGGCCGAAGGTGTGGTCGCCATGGATATGGGTGATGAAAATGGCCCGCAACTGCACGACCGAGTAGCGACTGCGCAGCAACTGGTGTTGGGTGCCCTCACCACAGTCCACCAGATACCAGGGTTTGGGGCCGGAGTGGCACAGGGCAAGCCCACTCACGTTGCGTAGTCGTGTCGGTGTACCGGCGGATGTGCCCAGGAAGGTGAATTCCATGGTTCCTCGTTTT
Organism: Marinobacter sp.; assembly: GCA_033721715.1. Taxonomy (GTDB): domain Bacteria; phylum Pseudomonadota; class Gammaproteobacteria; order Pseudomonadales; family Oleiphilaceae; genus Marinobacter. The sequence goes on along the minus strand of JAWWAM010000286.1, from coordinate 267 downwards.
TGCAATCAGGTGTGTCAGGCTACGAGGCCGTTCTGCCTTTCATGCTAACGGCTGACTTATATTCTACACTGGGAAGAAGGATTCTTCCGGAGGCTTTGGATAGCCATGAACCAGAATACGTATGTTCCGCCAGATATTACCGAGGGGGAAGAGGAACGCCTGGAGGAGCTGTATGGCCTTCGGCTTCTGGACACGGCCTCGGAGCTGCGTTTTGACCGTTATACCAGCCTGGTGGCGAGTGTGTTCGGGTTTCCCATCGTATTGATC
>JAWWAM010000285.1:0-4423 GCA_033721715.1 Marinobacter sp. | reverse complement strand
TTCATGTACCTGGATGATTTCCGAAAGCATTTTTCCGAAAAAGTGTTCGCTGAAATGCGGGGCGTCTCCGATGGCAACGGCCAGAGCCCGCTGTGGGATGCCCTTGGAAGCCAGTTCTTTGATATGGAGTTCAGTGAAGCGGACGTTCTCTCGGGCCTGGGGAACAAGTCATTTATTGCCGAACTGATGCCAAAATACCCCATTTACCTGCCGATGCTGCCGGACGCTGCCCGCGCTGTGATTGGCCGGGTGCACGAAAACACGGCGCCGGCCCTGAATATGCTTCAGGCAGAGGGGTTCAACTTTAACGGGATGGTGGATATTTTTGATGGTGGCCCGGTGGTGGAGGCTTTTATCCATAACATCCGCACGGTCCGCGAAGGTATCAACCGCCACGTGATGATCCGCAAGAAGCCACTGGATATGAACGTGCCGACGGAAGATCAGGTAATGATATCCAATGGTTCGTTCCGGGACTTTCGGGTAACCACCATACCCGCCGGGTGTATCGAGCTTGATACTGTCAGTATACCGGCCGAAGTGGCAGAGGCGCTGGAGGTTGAATCCGGGGACCGTGTGCGGCTGGCCCCTTTGAAAGACACCGGAAGGAGGTAGTGAGTATGGATAGCATCACCGGCCAATTATTTATCGACGGGCTCTGGCTGGAAGGTCACGGCGACCCGCTTGAGTCCCTTCAACCTGTTACCGGCGAGACAGTCTGGGAAGGCGTCAGCGGCAGTATAGAAGATGTGGACGCCGCTGTGCGTGAAGCCCGTTCGGCCTTTATTGATTGGCGCAAGCGCCCGTTTGAAGAGCGGCAGGCGCTGGTGGAGAAGTTCGGCAAGTTGCTGGAAGAGCACAAGGAAGATCTGGCTCACCAGATTGGACTGGAAACGGGTAAGCCCCTGTGGGAGTCCCGCACCGAAGTGGCTGCAATGCTCGGCAAGATCGGTATATCCGTGAAGGCCTACCACGATCGCACCGGCCATTCCGAAACCGATGTTGCTGGCGGCCACGCCGTGTTACGGCACAGACCCCATGGAGTTGTGGCGGTGTTCGGCCCCTACAACTTCCCCGGGCATTTGCCCAATGGACACATTGTGCCGGCCTTGCTGGCAGGCAATACCGTGGTATTCAAACCCAGCGAACTGACGCCCGGCGTTGCCGAGATGACAGTGAAGCTGTGGGAGAAAGCAGGCATACCCGCCGGTGTGATCAATCTTGTTCAGGGGGCAGCGGCAACCGGCAAGTCCCTGTCTTCTCATCCTGGCGTCGATGGCCTGTTCTTTACCGGCAGTTCCACTGTCGGGCATTTACTGCACAAGCAGTTTGGCGGCCAGCCCGAAAAAATTCTGGCGCTGGAGATGGGTGGCAATAACCCGCTGATTGTGCAGGACATCCATGATATGGATGGCGCCGTGCACCATGCCCTGCAGTCGGCCTTCCTTTCTGCAGGCCAGCGTTGTACTTGCGCCCGCCGCTTGCTGGTGCCCAAAGGCACCAAGGGCGATCAGTTCCTGGAACGCTTCGCGGAGGTAGCCAGCCGCATTAAAGTGGGTGAGTTCGATGCAGACCCGCAGCCTTTCATGGGTTCGGTAATATCCCCTGAAGCGGCCGAAAAGCTGCTGGCGGCCCAGCGCCACCTGCTGACCCATGGCGGCAAACCACTGCTGGAAATGCAACAGTTGAAGGAGGGCACCGGCCTCTTGTCCCCTGGTATTGTGGACGCCACGGGCCTGGATCTTGTCGACGAGGAATTCTTTGGTCCCCTGCTGACGGTGTACCGCTACAAGAGCTTTGATGAGGCCCTGGAGTTGGCCAACAATACCCGTTACGGGTTATCCGCCGGCATCCTGACGGATGATCACAAGCTCTATGAGCGCCTTGCAGATGAAGTACGTGCGGGCATCGTGAACTGGAATCGGCCATTGACCGGCGCCAGCAGTGCAGCTCCGTTTGGTGGTGTTGGTGCCAGTGGCAACCATCGCCCCAGCGCCTATTACGCTGCAGATTACTGTGCCTGGCCGATGGCCTCGCTGGAGGCGAAAAAGAGCGAAATGCCAGAGAGCCTTGCACCGGGATTAAATTTCGACTGACGGAAAACGAAACATGGCCAAGCACGCGGTAGAAGCCAACTTCGATGGCCTGGTAGGGCCCACTCATAACTACGCCGGGCTGTCCTGGGGCAATGTGGCTTCCAAGTCCAACGTGCGCTCGGTCTCTAATCCCAGGGAAGCGGCGTTGCAGGGACTGGCCAAGATGAAACGGCTGGCAGACCGGGGATATGTGCAGGGTGTGCTTCCGCCCCATGAGCGCCCGCACATCCCGACTTTGCGAGCGCTCGGCTTCAGCGGTTCTGACAGCGACATACTAGGGGCTGTTGGCAACCAGAGCCCGTCTATCCTGGCAGCGGTGTCTTCGGCGTCCACCATGTGGACGGCCAATGCTGCCACCGTTTCCCCCAGCGCTGATACCTCTGATCACCGGGTGCATTTTACGCCCGCGAACCTGAGTGCCAAGTTTCATCGCTCCATTGAACACCCGGTCACAGGCCGGGCCCTGAAATCGATCTTCTCGGATGAATCCTGGTTTGCCCACCATCCGGCACTGCCCTCGGTCAGCCAGTTCGGGGACGAAGGGGCGGCCAACCATACCCGCTTGTGTGGTGGGTATGGCGAGCCCGGTGTGGAACTGTTCGTTTATGGCCAGATTGCCTTCAACGACCAGGCCCCGGCTCCCCGGCTTTACCCGGCCCGCCAGACCCTGGAAGCCTCCCAGGCCATCGCCCGTTTGCATGGCCTTAAAGACAGTCACGTGGTTTTCGCGCAGCAGAACCCGCAAGCCATCGACGCCGGTGTCTTCCACAACGACGTTATCGCGGTAGGCAATGGCAACACCCTCTTCTACCACGAAATGGCGTTTCTGGAGGAAGAGCGGGTCCTTGCTGACCTCCGCGCTCGCCTGACCGGGGCTGAGCTTGAAGCGGTTCGCGTCAGCAGCGATCAGGTGCCACTGGAAGACGCCGTGGCCTCGTATCTGTTCAACAGCCAGTTGCTGAATACGCCGGATGGCATGATGCTGGCGGTGCCCGGGGAGTGTCGGGAGATCACGTCGGTGAGCCGTTATCTGGACGAGCTTGTGGACGGGGTAGGGCCGATCACGTCGGTGGAGGTATTTGATGTCAAGCAATCCATGCGCAACGGCGGTGGGCCGGCGTGTTTACGTTTGCGGGTGGTGCTGAATGATGACGAGCTCAAGGCTATGCACCACGGGGTGTTGCTCACAGATGCGCTTTATGAGCGGCTGACCATGTGGGTGGAGGCGCATTACCGGGATGAGTTGTCGCAGGAGGATCTGGGAGACCCGATGTTGCTGGATGAGGTTCGTAAGGCGCTTGATGAGTTGACTGGAATTCTGGGGCTGGGGTCGATCTACGACTTTCAACTTTGAGTATGTTTGTCGGATTACGCCATGCGGCTAATCCGACAGGGATAGATAACTCCTGGGTCAGGAGGCAATCGAAGACGTCAGCATTTCCATGGTGTGCCGGATCAGTGATTCGGCAGGGAAGTTTTCCTCCTGGCCGGTTTCCGCCATCTCGCTTTGGCAGAGCATGATTACCCCGTGCAGTGCGCCGCGAAGGTATAGCGCCGTCTCGACCGGATCATGGATGCGGTCGCGATTCATGGTGCCATCTTCCAGGCCCAGGTGTATTGCGCCTACCATCAGGTCCATGGTTTGTGCCTTGCAGCAGAACATCTCGCCTGCCAACTCGTCGTCTGCCTCTGCCATCGCCGTGGAAGCCGTGGTCAGGGCAGAGAAGTAATCCGGCTGATCGCGGTAGAACTGGTAATACGCCACACCCATGGCCCGTATCTGTGCCAGGCCTGTGTCTGCTGTCTGGCGGGCGTCCTCGAAACGGCGGCACAGGCTGTGGCCGGCGCGCAGCATGATGCCGCGCTGGATGGCGGCCTTGTCCCTGAAGTAAACGTACAGCAATGCGCGGCTCAGGCTCGCGGTGCGGGCAATGTCGTCCATGGAGGTGCGCTCGTAGCCCTTCTCTGAAAATACCAGTTCCGCGGCATCCAGAATGGCCTCGTACCTGGCCTGTTTTTCTTTCTCTCTACGGGTTTTTAACGGCTCACTCATAGGGGGTTCCGGATTATTGAGACGGCATTCTCATGATACATGGTTGGGAATGAAAGCTGATTATTGACAAATTGTCAAAGAATGACATTATGTCTGATAATAAAATTTTGTCCACCGGATGGGCGAGGAACAAACCATCATGAACATGGAAGAGAGGGTCTCTCAATGAACTCCATCTGGCGCTCCGCCATCCTGTCTCTCGCGGCTTTCGCCGTCCTGCTTGCCAGTGGGTGTAAATCCAGTGAGCCGGGCCCGGATCAGGATGCTGCTCCTA
>JAWWAM010000284.1:0-4443 GCA_033721715.1 Marinobacter sp. | reverse complement strand
GGAGGCCACCTCCACGGAGCAGGGAACGCCGGCAAGGTCTTCGATCCAGTAACGGGCCACCATACCGGCGTGATAACTGGTACCACAGGCGATGATCTGCACATGGCGCACATTCTCCAGCAGATTGCCGGCCTGGGTGCCCAGCGCCTGCTCCAGCACGCGGGTATTGGTTATCCGGCCTTCGGTGGTGGCCTGGATCACTCTTGGCTGCTCATGGATTTCCTTGAGCATGAAATGCCGGTATTCGCCCTTTTCAGCCGCATCGGCACTGTGTTCAAAACGGGTGATGGCACGCTCCACCGGCTGCTTGTCGCGATCATGGATTTCGATGCTGTCACGGCGGATATCCGCAATGTCACCTTCTTCGAGGAACATGAAGCGATCGGTTACCGGCAACAGTGCGAGCTGGTCAGAAGCGATGAAGTTTTCACCGATCCCCACACCCACCACCAGCGGGCTGCCCTCACGGCAAACGACCATGTGGTCTGGCTCATCGGCATGGATGACTGCAAGGGCAAAAGCACCACGCAGCCGTTCAATAGCGGTACTGACAGCCTCGTAGAGATTATTGCTCAGGCGATACTGCTTTTCGATCAGATGCGCGACCACTTCGGTGTCGGTCTGGGATGTGAACTCAAAGCCCTCGGCTTTCAGCTCTTCCCGCAGTTCCTGGTAGTTCTCAATAATACCGTTGTGAACGATGGCCAGTCGCTCGCCGGACATGTGCGGATGGGCGTTTATCTGCGAAGGCTCACCGTGAGTGGCCCAACGGGTGTGGGCAATGCCGGAAACGCCTTCCAGCCCCTCGCCGGTGATAACGTCAGCCAGTGCGGCAACCTTGCCGACTTCCCGGGCACGGTTGATGGCGTGATTGCTGTCGATTACAGCCATGCCCGCTGAGTCATAACCCCGGTACTCCAGGCGGCGCAGGCCTTCCAGCAAGATACCCTGAACATCCCTTTCCGATACTGCACCTACAATTCCACACATAAACCTGTCACCTGTTCTGAATGTACCGAAGCCTTTCGGGGCTTTTGAATCAGTCTTTTTTAACCGGGCGTTCCCAGTTATCGATGTTACGTTGGCGTCCACGTGCCACGGCAAGCTCGCCTGCCTCTACGTTACGGGTAATGGTAGAGCCCGCCCCGATGGTGACATTCTCCGCCAATGATACGGGTGCGACCAGGGAGGTGTTCGATCCTACGAAAACACCGTCTCCGATCACCGTCTGGTACTTGTTCACCCCATCATAATTGCACGTAATGGTCCCTGCACCCACATTCACATTACGTCCAAGTATGGCATCCCCCACATAGCTGAGGTGATTGATCTTGCTGCCTTCACCAACGTCGGCCTTCTTGGTTTCCACAAAGTTGCCTACCTTGGTGCGGTCCGCCAGCCTGGTGCCCGGGCGCAGCCGTGCGAAGGGGCCAATCTGGGCACCGCTGCCGATTTCCGCACCATCGATAACGGAGTTGGCTTCAATGCAGGTACCCTCGCCAATCGTGGCATTGCGGATCACACAGTTGGGACCGATGCTGACATTGTCAGCAAGGGCGACATCTCCCTCGAAAACCGCATTGATGTCGATCAGTACATCCTGCCCTACAGACAGGTTTCCACGCACATCCACACGCGCGGGATCCGCCAGGGTGGCTCCCTCGGTCATCAGCCTCTCAGACTCCTGACGCTGATACCAGCGTTCCAGTTCCGCCAGTTGCAGGCGATTGTTCACACCCTGCACTTCGTATTCGTTGGCCGGTTGTGCCACTGAAATGACCAGGCCCTTGTCGGCCGCCATGGCGATGATATCGGTCAGGTAGTATTCGCCCTGGGCGTTGCTGTTGGACAGTTGCGGCAGCCAGTCTTTCAGGTGGCGCGCGGAAACCGCAAGGATACCGGTATTCACTTCCGTGATGGCTTTCTGGGCATCGGTAGCATCTTTCTGCTCCACAATCGCCGCCACCTGACCGGCTTCATTACGGAGGATACGGCCATACCCGTCCGGGTTCTCCAGAGTGACTGTCAACAGGCCAAGTGAGTCCTCACTTACCTGGGAGACAAGTGAATCAAGTGTTTCTGGTCGTGTCAGCGGCACATCGCCATAGAGAATCAGCACCCGTGCATCATCTGGCAAGGCCGGTAATGCCTGGGCGACCGCGTGGCCGGTACCCAGCTGTTGCTCCTGCAATGCCCATTGCACGTCTTCAGCCGGAGTGATGGCCTTTACCTGGTCAGCTCCATGGCCGATAACACCATGGATACCCTCGGCGCCGAGTTTACGGGCCGTATCCATCACATGGTGGAGCATGGGTTTGCCGGCGATGCGGTGAAGGACCTTCGGCAGGGCGGATTTCATGCGTGAGCCCTGGCCGGCGGCCAGAATTACAACGTGCAGGGATGTCATAGGTGTACCACACTCCAGGCTGGTGGCGGGTTTGGGTGTATTGAACAAAAAAAGCCGCCTCCCTGGCAAATGACACTCCGGAAAGGTTCCGGTAAGTCATCCGCTTCAGGATGCGGCTTTTATAAGGCGAACGGCTGCCGTTACGCAGGTTCCGGGGTTTCCGGCCTCAGCGAACGTTCTTGCGCAGCTTCTGAATCGTACGCAACTGGGCGGCAGCTTCTGCCAGCTCGGCTGCGGCACGGGAGTATTCAAACTCGCCTGTCTTGTTTGCCAGTGCCTTTTCAGCTTCTTTCTGGGCTTCCAGTGCCGCTGCTTCGTCCACATCCTTGGCGCGGATAGCCGTATCAGCCATCAGGGTGACGAGGTTGGGCTGTACTTCCAGGTAGCCACCTGAAACGTACAGAATTTCCTCTTTCCCGTCCTGCTTGATGATCCGCACTGAACCGGGCTTGAGCTCGGTCAGCAGCGGAGCATGGCCCAGCTGTATACCCATCTCACCCTCGGTACCGGTAGCGATCAGCATCTCTACCAGACCGGAGTAGATTTTTTCCTCGGCACTTACGACGTCACAATGTACTGTCATAGCCATTTCTCATGCCTCTTGGGTCTGAAAGTGAAGGAAGTCTTACTTCTTGCTGTCCTTCTCTTTCATTGCCTTCGCCTTCTCGATCACTTCCTCAATGCCACCGCACATGTAGAAAGCCTGCTCAGGCATTTCGTCGTACTCACCGTTCAGGATACCTTCAAAGCTGGCGATGGTCTCTTTCAGAGACACATACTTACCCGGAGAACCGGTAAATACTTCAGCTACGTGGAACGGCTGGGACAGGAATCGTTCGATCTTACGCGCGCGGGATACTGTCAGCTTATCGTCTTCCGACAGTTCGTCCATACCCAGGATGGCGATGATATCTTTCAGCTCTTTGTAACGCTGCAGCACGTTCTGTACGCCGCGGGCTACATTATAGTGCTGCTCACCGATCACCAGTGGGTCCAGCTGACGTGAAGTGGAGTCCAGCGGATCGATCGCCGGGTAGATACCCTTGGAGGCGATGTCACGGCTCAGTACCACAGTGGCGTCAAGGTGCGAGAAGGTGGTCGCCGGCGACGGGTCAGTCAGGTCGTCCGCCGGTACGTAGACCGCCTGGATCGACGTGATGGAACCGGTCTTGGTGGAGGTAATACGCTCCTGCAACTCACCCATTTCCTGGGCCAGCGTGGGCTGGTAACCTACCGCTGAGGGCATACGACCCAACAGTGCCGATACCTCGGTGCCTGCCAGGGTGTAACGGTAGATGTTGTCCACGAACAACAGTACGTCGCGGCCTTCATCCCGGAACTTCTCGGCCATGGTGAGGCCGGTCAGGGCCACACGCAGACGGTTTCCGGGAGGCTCGTTCATCTGCCCGTAAACCATGGCTACCTTGTCCAGTACGTTGGAGTCCTTCATCTCGTAGTAGAAGTCGTTACCCTCACGGGTACGCTCGCCTACACCTGCGAATACAGACAGACCGGAGTGCTCTTTGGCGATGTTGTTGATAAGTTCCATCATGTTAACGGTCTTACCAACGCCGGCGCCGCCGAACAGGCCAACCTTACCACCCTTGGCGAACGGGCAGATCAGGTCGATAACCTTGATGCCGGTTTCCAGCAGGTCGGCAGATGCTGCCTGATCCGCGTAGCTGGGGGCCTTACGGTGAATCGCCCAGCGCTCTTCTTCCCCGATCTCGCCCTGTTCGTCGATGGGGCGGCCCAGTACGTCCATGATACGACCCAGAGTCTGGGTACCCACGGGTACTGAAATCGGCTTACCGGTATTGTCTGCTTTCAGGCCACGCTTGAGGCCTTCGGTGCTGCCCATTGCGATGGTACGTACAATGCCGTCGCCCAGCTGCTGCTGGACTTCCAGAGTTGTCTCACCACCTTCAAGCAGCAGTGCGTCGTAAACGCCCGGAACGGAGTCACGTGGAAATTCCACGTCGATAACCGCGCCTATGATCTGAACGATGTGTCCGCTACTCATGCTCGGTTCCTCG
>JAWWAM010000283.1:0-4447 GCA_033721715.1 Marinobacter sp. | reverse complement strand
CCGAAGCCTCGGCAAAGACGGGATGTACAAACAGAAACAGCAGCACCGCCAGCCACAGCGAAATGCCTTCCACGCAGCGTCGGGCGCGTGGAGACAGTCTACCTCTGGCTGTTCTCGCCTGCCGACACCCGGCATTCGTTAGGGTTGTTGAAGTGGGCACTACATGGGTGAGCAGCATCATTCCGCTTCCTTGTTTCAGTGAAGTAAACACACGCCTTTTGGCAACTGGTGTCTATTTCACCCCCCGGAAGCGGCGATCCGGTGTCACAATCTGGCGATCCGACGCCGGAAAAATGATGAATTATGGCAAACCGGCGGCTTTATCTTGTTCTGGCCTCAGGCCATGGTTAAATAGGAACCCGTATTAACAGGGAAATGGCTGCAGGTTATGAAGCGACACATCGTGTTGATCGAAGATGAGCCCGCTATCCGGGAAAACTACCGCGACGCTTTTGAGCGCCGGGGATACCGGGTATCTGCCTATGGTGACCGCACCAGTGCCTTCCAGGTGTTACGTTCCACCCTGCCGGACCTGGCGATTATTGATGTGGGGCTGGGCGATGAGCCCGAGGGCGGATTCACCCTGTGTCAGGACCTGCGAAGCCTGTCAAAAACCCTGCCGATTATCTTCCTCACGGCCAGGGACAGCGATATCGACTCCGTGCACGGCCTGCGACTGGGAGCAGACGACTATGTCACCAAGGACATGAGCATGGATCACCTGCTGGCCCGCGTAACCGCCCTGTTGCGGCGGGCGGATGCCTGGGCCGAGGCCCTGAAACAGCCGGACGAAGTGGTGCACCGGGGCCGGCTGGCACTGAACGTGGACCGGATGACGGCGGAATGGAACGGCCAGCCCATCGACCTGACAGTAACGGAATTCTGGATGCTGCACTCCCTGGTTCAGCATCCGGGGCACGTGCGCAGCCGGGACCAGTTGATGGAGGCCGCCAGCACAGTGCTGGACGACAACACGGTGACCTCCCACATCAAGCGGATACGTCGCAAGTTTCTGCAGATTGATGACAACTTTGATGGCATTCACACCGCCTACGGCATGGGTTACCGCTGGAACGCCCATGAGGCCTGAGTTTTGACTCTGAAACGCCAACTCTTCATTGCCAGCCTGCTGATGCTGTTGATTCCCTGGGCGGGCCTGCAGTTCGTGCTGGAGCTGGACCAGGCACTACGGGACCAGGCGGCCCGCCAACTGCAGGGCCAGGCCGGGCGCGTGGCCGGCTTTGCGGCGGAGCAGCTGCAGGAGAGCCCGGCCATTACGCCCGGGGCCGGTGTGATATACGCCAACCTGCTGTCCCGCCCCCCCAACCTGGACGGCTACGGCGATGACTGGCCGGGCTATGACGAGGAAGAATCCGGCCAGCAGTGGCAGAGCACCCAACGAGTCAATGACAGCGATGGTGCGGAAGTCTCGTGGCAGGCGGCCGTCTATCACAAGCACCTTTATCTGCTTGTCCGGGTCAGCGGTCGGGCGGGGGAATTTTTCAATCCCGGCAACCCGGACCGGCTCCATGACCAGATCCAGCTCCACTTCATAGACGGCAACCAGGCCACCCACCGCCTTATTCGCCCCCAGGCACCAGGGGCAATCAATGCCATTGAACCCGGGCAGGAAGGCTCAACGGACTACCGCATCAGCGGCTACTGGCAGGCCGTCAGCAATGGCTACCAGGCTGAACTGCGAATCCCCCGGCCTGCGCCGGCGGCGCGATTCGGCTTCCGGGTAACATGGCCCGGAACAGAGGCCAGTGCCGCCGGTGAGGGAAAAGTAATGGCAGGCCATGCCCCGGCAAAACTCGTTACCCGACTGCCATCGCTCGAAAACCGGCTTGCTGCCATGATCGCCCCGGGCCAGGGTGCCTGGGTTCTGGAGCCGGACGGTTGGGTGATTGCGCGGCAGCAAAGAAGCTCTGAGGCCGACGCACCGGAGTTCGACAGCCTGAGCCCGCTGCAGATTCTTGAGCGCATCAGCCTGAACGGTCTGCGGGCGCTGGTGCGTTTTTACCAGCCTGACCCGATACTGCTGGACGATGAAGCCCATCGTATGGATACCGGTAAACTTCCCTCTCCGGGCCTTGTTCGTCATCGGGACGGCGACCCCCATATGCTGGTGAAGCAGCCCCTCGACGGTAGCCGGGTACTGGTTCTGGAAGAATCCCTGGATCAGCTTCTGGCCCTGTCTGGCAGCACCCTTGGCTCGGTGATTGCCCGCAGCGTATTGCTGATCATCGGCTTGATGCTGGTGCTGCTGGGTTACGCCAGCTGGTTGTCCTGGCGCATCACTCGCCTGCAGCGGGCGGTCAGTGCCACCATCGATGACGATGGCCGGGTTCTGGGCTCCCTGCCACCCGCACGTGCAAAGGATGAACTGGGGGACCTGGCGCGGCAATTCAGCCACATGGTAGACCGCCTGCATGGCTATACCGATTACCTGGAAAGCTTCTCCCGCCGGCTGTCCCACGAACTGAAAACACCGGTAGCGGTGGTACGCTCATCACTTGAAAACCTGAGCCACACCACAGACCCCGCCGACCAGGCCAGCTACATCGAACGGGCGCGCTCAGCCACCGACCGCCTGAGCCAGATATTGCAGGGCATGAGCGAAGCGGCACGGCTGGAGCAAAGCCTGGATCACGCCGAGAAAGAAATCTTCGATCTGGCGGACGTAATGACCCAGGCCGCCCTGGCCTATCAGGAACTGGACCCGGACCATCGCATCGGCTATTCCGGCCCCCCCAGTGGCTGCTCATGCCTCGGCTCGCCGGAATTGCTGGTACAACTGCTGGACAAGCTGGTGGACAATGCCCGGGATTTCACGCCCCCCCAGGGCCGGATTGAAGTGCGCCTGCGTCGCAGGCAGGGGCAGCTGGAACTGAGCGTGTTCAACGAGGGCTCGTCGTTGCCGGACAACCTCACCAGTGATATTTTCAGCCCCTTCGTTTCCGTGAGAACCGGCAAGCAGGAAGGCCACCTCGGTCAGGGCCTGCTGATCGTGCGGCTGATTGCCGAACATCATGGCGGCGAGGTGACCGCCACCAATGAGTCTGATGGCGTCCGGTTTACCGTTGTGGTACCAGCCGCCCGCCCCCTCCAAGGGTCGTAAGCCGCAAGTCGTCTTTCACAATGGCGGACAAACCTCTAGCCTGACATCACATCAATCATCAGCCGAATTATCATCAAAGGAATGGATTGTGAAGCCCTCGCTCAACCAGCTTGATCTGCACCCCCTCAGGAACGAGCTCTACAACGAACTCCATTCCCGTCCATTCCACGTACTGCCATGCCCGGCACAGGTCACCCATATCGCCCTGCTGACCACACCGGACCAACGCATCGCCCAGTTCCGGCACTGGCAGGATCTTCATATCATGCTGGGGGAACCCGAACCCGTCGAAGATGTCAGCTGCTATGAGGCCACCTTCGGCTCCTTGCGCATCCGTCGCGAGATGCACATGGAATTTGCTTCCTACACCTTTATCCACCTTGGGGTCACAAACGATCACCAGCCTTTCGAGGACACGGGAATCTCGTCACTGCCCAGGGGCTGGCTCGAAAAGCTTACCGGCACCGTGGTGGCAGCCTTTCATATCGACCTGCAGCAAACCGACGCCAGCACGGAAACCGACCTGACCCAGATCCGCCACTGGTTTGAAGGAGAACGACTTGTGGGTAGCAGCCCCTGGGAAGGCAAGGCCCGCGTATGGGGCAGCTTCCGGCTGCACAGCGACAATTTTGGCCGGTTCATGGTGCTCAACCGTGACATGTCGGACAGCCAGCTTGGCCGCCTGACCCAGCGCCTGATGGAAATCGAGACCTATCGCCTGATGTCATTGCTGGCGCTGCCACTGGCCCGGGAAATGACGCCCTCGCTGAATGAGATGGACCAACAACTGGCAGTAATCACCCAGTCCCTCGCTGACAACGAAAACATCGAGGAGCGGGAAGTCCTGGCGGATCTGACCAATATCGCAGCGCGGATCGAAGCCTTCCGCGCCCACTCCACCTTCCGTTTCTCTGCCACCCGCGCCTACCACCAACTGGTGTTGACGCGGCTGGAGGAGTTACGGGAAGACGAGCTGTCCGGACACCTCACCATTACCGAGTTCATGACCCGGCGGCTGACGCCTGCGGTGGAAACCTGTGAATCGGTAAAGGATCGCCTGGAGGATCTCTCCAGACGCGTGGATCGCGCCTCGGATATGGTGCGCACGCGCGTGGAACTGGCCATCCAGAGCCAGAACCAGCAGCTGTTGAGCTCCATGGACCGGCGCTCGAAGATCCAGTTGATGATGCAGCACACCGTGGAGGGTTTTTCCGTGGTGGTCATCAGCTACTACCTGTTGGCATTGCTGAAGCTGGCACTGGACTCCGCCCACGATGCCGGCTTTGATATCAATAAATCGCTGGTGCTTGGCGTCGCCATTCCCGT
>JAWWAM010000282.1:0-4474 GCA_033721715.1 Marinobacter sp. | reverse complement strand
GGGGCAGTCTTGTAACAACACCCCAAACTCATCACCACCCAGGCGTGCCAGCAGATCGGAATGCCTGAGATGTTTCTGAAGTAAAGGCCCAAGTGTCCGTAATAAAGCGTCTCCTGCCAGGTGACCACAGGTATCGTTGACGACCTTGAACTGATCCAGATCCATAAACATAAGGCTATGGGAGCCGTCTGTTCCCCCTGGAGCTTCTAGCAAATTCCGCAGGCGTTGTTCAAACGCCTGTCGGTTAAGTAGCCCGGTTAGGCCGTCGTGGCTCGCCTGATGGGAGACCTTTGCTGCGAGTTGGCGAGCGTGAGATACGTCGTGGAAAACCATGACGACCCCAATGAGCCGCCCTTCCCGGTCGCGTATGGGCGCTGCAGAATCTTCAATCGCAAACTCTGTACCGTCCCGATGCAATAAAACCGTATGATTCGCTAACCCCACCGTGTGTCCATCGGCTATCACGCGCGCTACAGGGTTCTCCGCTGGTAAGCGAGTGTGCTCATTTATAATGTTGAAGACCTGTAGCAGTGGAAGCCCCCGCGCTTCGGTTTCGGACCAGCCAGTCAAGGATTCTGCAATCGGATTCAGGTAGTTGACACATCCTTCGGTATCGGTAGTAATAACCGCGTCGCCGATGGACTTCAGGGTGACCTGAGCTAGTTCTTTTTCTGCAAACAGTTGGCTTTCCATCTGTTCACGGCGAGACACCTCCCGTTTAAGGGCGTATACCCGCTGGGTGAGCTCGACAAAGCGCTGGTTAGCCGCACTCTCGGCCCGACAACGTACAATAATCTGAGTCACTGAACCCCGTTCGCCCGGCAGTCGCGCCCCGTACGTCGTGTAGCGCTCGCCATTTGGGCCCTTGATGACCACCTGGCCACGGATAAAATCCCCACTCCGAGCCCAGTTTCTAATCGAAGGGTCAAGCTTGGCCGGATCAATTGCCAAGTCATGGAGTTCCATTCCATTACCCAAACCGCGGAATATCTGACGGGCCGCAAGATTTGCATCCACCACCTCACCCTGACCGGACAACAAAAGAAGTGGCTCTGGAACCAGGCTTTCCCAAGATTTATTACTCATTCCCTACTCATCATCAGGATTCAGATTTGAAATATTCGTGTCCTGATGCGGCTTCGGACTCGGCGGTGGACTGCAGGTGAACAACGACTCGGCAACCAGGGTCCCCTCGGGCTATGGTCTCTTCCAAGGATACCTTGGCATAACCCAAGCTCTGGGAGGCAATAACGCCAAACACATTGCTGGTCATCATGCACATGGAGGAGCGGCCAATAACTTGCTCGGCAAAGGGGCAGGCCCGGTTGCCGAGCACGATACGATCGTCACTCTGTTCGATAATATAAAAGTCGCCTTTGATCCGGCCTTTCAGATCCACGAGCACTTCTGCTACCTGGGTTCGCGTAAGATTGGAAACTCCCAGGGCCTTTTTGTAATCAAGGTCCATTTGATTTCCAATATTCTGGCCGACGATGCTGATGAAACCGGAAGCTTCTTCAAGCCCCACAACATCTTCCAAAACGCCGGACAGTTCGCGTATCAGGTTGCGAAGAAAGAGATCTCTTTCCAACGGTATCGCTAGTTCGGTTATTGGTATGCGTCGGGGGTCGGAATCAAACGCTGCCATAACAGAGTCCTACTGATTGCATTCTATGGGTGCCTCTCAGCGTACATCAATACAGGTGTATTTGTAGGTCGACCGGTGCACGCTGCAAATTAAAAATTAGCAACTACTGACCTGCCCCCAGCGCTAATCCAACAGCTTGCTCGTAATGTCGATTACTGACCAACCTTCTCGGGGTTCTTCCTCCAATCCTGTTTATGCAATTCCACACTAACCAGCCGACGCCCTATGTGGGTAACCGTACATACCCCGCTCTCACCAAATGCTAATTTTCCTGGAAGGTCGACTCTGACATTGCCAACCGGTGCATGTCGCGGTTGCCCGTTGTCTTCAACCCCGGAAGCTTGAAGAGTCATCCGGCTCACAGGAGAAATGCCATGGAAGCAAACGATCCGAATACACATCATGGAGCGGGTTCACAAAGTGCCAGTGAGCTTGGTGGTGAAGCTAAAAAAGCAGCCCAGGCCAAGGCTGAGGAAGGCGCTGATACCGTTAAAAGGAACTTTTCCAGTACTGCCAGTCACGGCGCTGAAGCGTTGGGCCGTGCAGCGGAGAGTCTCCGGGAACAGGGAGAGGAATCACTGGCTCAGACAACTAGGTCCATTGCTTCCGGGCTGTCTGACTATGCGGAACGTTTTGAAAAACGCACCGCTGAGGATCTGCTTCAGGACGCAGTGCGCCTCGCCCGCCAGAATCCGACACTCTTTGTGCTTGGCAGCGTCGGTATTGGAATCGCTCTGAGTAGATTCTTCAAGGCATCGTCAAGATCGCCCGGTGGATATAGCTGAGCAAGCGGTGCCCTCAAACAAGGTAATGCAGGAGGTCAAAATGATGGATGCCACTCAGAATGGAAATCTCAATCGCTCCGGCGCAGATCATGTCGCTCAATCCGCCACCCAGCCCGAGGAAAAAGCGCGTTTTTACGATCTGGTTCGACATCTGATCGACGATTTCGCCCTCCTCTTTCGCAAAGAGCTGGCTTTGGCGGGCTCGGAAGTATCCGTTTCCCTCAGCGATACCAAAAAAGCTCTCTCAGGCCTTATCAGTGGAGCGGTAGTATTGAATTCCGGCTACCTTTTCCTGCTTGCTGCGGCGACTTTGGGGCTGGGGCAGGTTATGGAGCTTTGGCTGGCTGCCCTGGTCGTTGGTGGCGTGGTGACGGTTATTGGGCTGGTTATGGTAATGGCAGGCAAGAAAAAGCTGGACCCATCCAGTTTGAAACCGACACGCACCATGGACAGCGTCCGGAAAGACAAGGACACCATTACTAAAGGACATGCGTTATGAATACCGCAAAAGAGCAATTCAAAAATGATCTCCAAAAGGATCCTGAAGATCTGGAACGCGAGGCTGACGGTGTCCGAGAAGATCTTGAGGGCACACTCGATGAACTGATGCAGCAGTTTTCTCCCAGCGAACTCTTCAACCGGGGAATCTCCCTTCTCCAGAACAAAGGAAATTATGACTTCATTCGCAACCTCTCGAGTCAGGTGGAAAACAATCCGATTCCAACAATCCTGGCCGGGATAAGTCTGATCTGGCTGATGACCGCATCGAAGCAGTCTTCGGTACACGGTGCTACACGCGAGAAGCTATCCTCGGCAACCAGCAGCCTCAGCTCGTCTTCCCGTGATGCTGCCGAACGTACTCGTGAAACCGGCCACCAGGTAGCCGCGGGTGCCAGTGATGCCATGCGTCGGGTTGGCGACGTAAGCCGACACACGGCCGAAAGCGCCCGTAGTGGCCTTCGCAATGCGCGCGAAGGATATACCCACATGCTCCAGGAGCAACCCCTGCTCGTTGGGGTTCTGGCAGTGGCAGCCGGCGCCGCTCTGGGAGCCCTTCTGCCAAGGACCTCGGCGGAAGACCGCATATTGGGAGAAATGAGCGACAGGGGGACGGACTCTGTGAAGGAGAAAACTGAGGAAAAACTGCAAGAAGCGCAGCGTACAGCTTCGGCGGAAAACCCGGAACGCGACGGCGCCCCGGAGGACGGCAACCAGTCCTCACCGGCGGCCCGGGATAGGCCTTCATCTGGCACATTGGCCGGCACACCCTCCCCGGCTGGAACAGACGCTAGCGAGCCGGATCCTAAGCCGGCAGCGCGGGATCCGGCATCACTGGGACCAAATCGAGATTCCAGTGTGGCTCGTCCTGGGCCTGGCTAATGGCCATTTAGAAACCAGGGGTCATCTTCAATCTTTTGGGTGATGCCCCCTAATTGCGCTGAAATCGAGCCATTGTTACGTATTACGTCGCCTGCTTGAACCCTGAGATCTCCCCTCCCCGCTGATTTGCTTGTCGCTCCTTTGGAAGCCGTGTGCATCATCAGGAACGCAGCAAACATTACAGATATGCAATATTTTAAGTACGTAGTCACAATTTTCTGCGGTAAAGCGTCCTGTTTAGTAACCACGCATTATTTATCCGAAGGCACAAGAAAATGAAGGTACGTAACGTTCATGAGCGAATCCTGCCAAACACCGAGCAGGTGGAAGCGCTGATCGATTCCCTTGCCACTAAGGAGGATGCGTTATGGCCGACCGAGGCGTGGCCTCGCATGGTCTTCGACCGCCCGCTGGGAGTGGGAGCGGTTGGAGGTCACGGGCCTGTCCGATATTGTGTTGAAGCGTACGAACCGGGCAAATCAATAAGGTTCCGGTTCATTGCACCAAAGGGCTTTCGAGGGTGGCACGGTTATGAAATTGGACCTGCCAAGCAGGGATTCCTCTCCCTCCGCCATACACTTGAGATGAGCACGAGTGGACTGGCCGTGTTGTCCTGGCCCATGATTTTCCGGCCCCTCCACGATGCTTTGATCGAGGATTC
>JAWWAM010000281.1:0-4494 GCA_033721715.1 Marinobacter sp. | reverse complement strand
TTGCTCAAGCTGGCGCTCATCAAACGGAAGACCATGAGGGCGATTGCGCCCGGCCTTCGGCTCGGTGGTGGTGCTGATGTTGACCACGGCTGAGGAATTGTTCTCAACCAGCTCGGTAAAGTCAGGCAAGCCGCGGGCCGAGACCGTCTGAGTCAGCAACAAAGGCACCAGCAGGCAAAGCAGATACACTCCGACCGTTGCCACATTCCGGCCCCAGCGTCCGGACGACAGTTCACGGTCATTCCTTACTTTGAGCATTCAGAACCCCCTGATAGGCTATTGTTTGGAGATTATTGTGTGGTCAAAACCGGCGTTTTCAACACGCCAGCGATTCACGTGCAGGGACCCGCTAACGGCCTTACGTTCACCAGCCGTGGCTCATAGTTCCGCCCCGGGCTCGAGCCGACCCGCCTGGCCACGACAAAACCGGCGGCCATTGCCGCTACGGCACCAATCATGGCTGCGATATCCTCCCCCCCTGACAGCTGATGACCGCCTACGGCTCCAAGCACCAACAGTAACAGCGGCAATGCATACACCAGCAGCGAAGCACCAAGCAGTGCCGACTCATCAATCGCCACTGTCACTTCATCGCCGACACGTGCATTCAGACTGTTGGG
The DNA here is from genome assembly GCA_033721715.1 of Marinobacter sp. GTDB lineage: Bacteria > Pseudomonadota > Gammaproteobacteria > Pseudomonadales > Oleiphilaceae > Marinobacter. The sequence continues at coordinate 3,874 of JAWWAM010000281.1, read as the reverse complement.
GACCAACACCTGGTTAGCTCGCCCGCCGGAAACGCCCGCCAGCGCCCGCTGACCACAGCCATTGCGTGCAGAACAACTCTCGCAGGCACTGGTGCGGATGGTCTGCACCCAGACCCTGTCGCCATTGACTGCCACCACTTTGCCTGTTTCCGTAATCATTTTCCGAGAGCTCCGAACGCCAGCGCATCGTCCACTTTAACGGACTCCGCGACCTTGCGGGCAGTCCGGGGAGGAATTTCGCCAACCACTGTCACAAAAAAGTCTACATCACCGGCTTCAAGCTGTTTCATGTATACGGTAGTCGCGCCAATCCGTGACGCCCCGGTGGGCATCATGATCTTGCGTGATGGTTCCACAAAGACCGAGAACGCTGCCAGACCGTCTGAAAAAGCCACAGCCTGGCCTTTGCCAGAGCGGGGCGCCGCCGCAGGGATAAAACCATCCGGCTGCCACCCTAGCGTCCACCCTTCCATTCGTGGCGCCGGGGAAGACGTTGTTTTGGGCGCCAACTCCCGGGCGATTTCCTCTCCCTCGGTGCGGATCACAAACTCGCTGTCTGACAGACTGTCGGTAATCTCCAGGCTGGTGAACTGGAAGTGTTCTAGAACTGTGCCGCCTGATGAACGCACATGGCTCTTTACCAGCAGGCCGGTAGACTTTTCCAGCCACAGGTGATGACTGTAACGCAGCTCGTCTTTCGCCTTCAGCGCAAGCCTGACCACATCATAGCCAGCAATGCGGTCGTCACCCACCAGTTCGGGCTGATACCAGCGGCTCACCGGCATAAGCTGACTTGAAAACGCTTCCGCAAAAGGACCCGAAGGAATCACCTGATCCAGTTGGATGCGCCCATGATCGGGAAGCACACAAACCACACGCATGCCCTTGCGGACAATTTCACCATTGGCACCGTCCTGGGGAACAAGGCGCTCTTCAACCACCCCGTCCTGGTAACGATGGGCAATCTGCATGGAGCTGACCTGATCGCCCCGTGCGTAGACGAAGACCCCACGATACGAGGTCATGTTCAGCGCAGGGCCAAGACGGTCAAGCCAGTATTCGGCGTCCCTGGCAACCGTGTCAGCACGTGTCTGCCCGGCGACAAAAACAGCCAGAACCATGACGATCGCCAACAGCGAATTGCCAGGGTTCACACACCGAGTCCGGATTCCGGTTACCGTTTTGCGCATCAATCATTCAACTCCGAGCAGTATTCAGGGTGAAATCGTGGGCCTAGTAACCAGCCCCGGATGCACTTACCAGTCGGGCATAGCCAACCGAACCACGACCTGCCCCGACGCTGTTATGCTGGGCATGCTCCAGAAGGTAACGACTGACCTGCTCCCACTGTTCTTCATCCAGCCCCTGCAGGGCGACTTCCTGTACCGGCTCGCCCACGGCCTCCGACGCGATGCCTTCAGCCTTCTCGGAAGGGAGCCCGGCGTTAGCCACCGAGGCAGACGTGTCCGCCGATTCCCATCCGGCTCCAGCACCAAAACCAACCACCAGCGCAAGGGTTACCATGGCCACGGCGGGCCAGTGCCAATTCCTCTCCCTGCCCCGGCGAGTCGATGCTACCGGACCGGGAGCCTTGTGAAAGCCGCCGTCCAGGGCCTCCCTGACCCCGGCACTGACGTCCACCCGGTCATCGGCCAGGTTGCCCTGATGCATCAGATCGCGGACCTGCTGCCAACGCTGCCACTGGGAACGAACTTCATCCTGTCGGGCGTGGGACAACAGTCGGCGGACAGACAGCTCATCCGCCTCGTCATCCATCATTGCCGACAGGGTTTCTTTGAGACGATCATCCATAGGACGCAACCTCATTATGTCCGGGAATCATTCAATAACGGGCCGAGGTGTCGATCTACCGCATCCCTCGCCCTGAAAATTCGTGACCTGACTGTACCAATCGGGCATTCGAGAATGCCGGCGATATCTTCATAACTCAGCCCGTCATACTCCCTGAGCAGAAACGCTGACCTGAGTTCCTCCGGCAGATTTCCGATGGCCTCTCTGAGCGCTTCCTGTAACTGGTCCCGCTGCAACAGCTTCTCCGGGGAAGCGTTGTCCCTCAGTTTCGAGCCATCGTCATAGTTCTCGGCGTCAACGGCGTCAGCACTCCCTTGCGGACGACGGCCACGGGACTCAAGGAAGTTTTTCGCTGTGTTCACCGCAATCCGGTACAGCCACGTATAAAATGCACTGTCACCCCGAAACCGGTCTATCGCACGATAGGCCTTGACGAAGGTTTCCTGGGTCAGATCCATCACTTCCTGGCTATCGTACACGTACCGACTGATGATCGACGCCACCCGTGACTGGTACTTGACCACCAGAAGGTCAAAAGCAGGCCGGTCACCATGACGGACCTTCTTCACCAACTGAAGGTCTGTCTGGCTTTCACTGTTTTCTTCCTTGTGTCGTTCTGTATCCGCAGTCATGGACGGAGCGCCGGGGTTTCCATAGTGAGCGACCACGTGGTCGGCTTGCCTGTATTTCGGTGGATTCATGCTACTGCCCGATGTCCGATTAGGCTATGGCACGCCCGATTCGTGGGTGCACCCCGTCAGGCCAAATAGACAGCAGGCACAAAGTTTAGTTCAATACACCTCCACATTATGGCCTGCGATAACGACCCGATGCCACAATCCTACGAATTCGATGTTCTGATAATCGGCAGCGGTGCAGCCGGACTGACCGCTGCCCTCAATTTGCCTGAACACCTGAAGATTGCCGTCGTCAGCAAGGGGGATATCAGCAGCGGTGCAACTCTGTGGGCCCAGGGCGGCATTGCCGCGGTGCTGGACGATGATGACTCCCTTGAGAACCACATCAGCGACACCCTCAGCGCCGGGGGCGGACTCTGCCACGAAGACGCTGTCAGGTTCACCGTGGAGCATGGCCGCGAGAGCATTGACTGGCTGATTGACAGCGGTGTCACCTTCACCCGCGACGATGAATCGCACTACCATCTGACCCGGGAAGGCGGGCACAGCCACCGGCGCATCATCCATGCTGCCGATGCCACGGGCCATGCGGTTTCCACCACACTGACATCACAGGCCCAGGCGCGCCCCAATATCTCACTGATGTCGCGCCGTGTGGTCGTGGACCTGATCACCAATCGCAAACTGTCGCTGCCGGGCAATGCCTGTGTGGGTGCCTATATCCTGAACCTGGAAGACAATCACGTTGAGCTTTTCCGGGCTCGTTTTACCATCATTGCCACTGGTGGGGCCAGCAAGGCCTATCGCTACACCACCAACCCCGACGGGGCCTCCGGAGATGGCATTGCCATGGCCTGGCGGGCGGGCTGCCGGGTAGGGAATATGGAGTTCAACCAGTTCCATCCTACCTGCCTGTACCATCCTCATGCCAAGTCATACCTGATCACCGAAGCGGTGAGGGGCGAAGGAGGCGTGTTGCTGCTTCCAGATGGCACACGATTCATGGACCGATTTGACGACCGGGGAGAACTGGCCCCCCGGGACATTGTCGCCCGCGCCATCGACCATGAGATGAAGCGACTGGGCGCGGATCATTTGTACCTGGACATCAGCCACAAGCCGGCCGAGTTCATCACGCATCATTTCCCCACGATCTACGAGAAATGCCTGACGTTCGGAATCGATATCACCAGAGAGCCCATTCCAGTAGTCCCTGCAGCCCATTATACCTGTGGCGGCATCGTCAGTGACGAGCGGGCACGTACCGACATAAACCAGCTTTATGTGGTTGGCGAGGCCGCTTTTACCGGACTGCACGGCGCCAACCGTATGGCCAGCAACTCCCTGCTGGAATGCCTGGTCTACGGCCGCGCCGCCGCCGCAGATATCACGCGGCGGGAAGCCGATATACCATCACCCCCAGA
>JAWWAM010000280.1:0-4496 GCA_033721715.1 Marinobacter sp. | reverse complement strand
GCGCATCTGCAGTTCCCAGATTTCTTTCATGGGGCCGGAGAAGCGTTTGGGGATGGAGGTGGCCTGGACCTGGCGCCCAATAACTTTGGCAATCGCCTGGTGGAGTGCCGGCTGCACCGGTTCGCCGTTATCCTGGCGCTTGCGCCACTCTGCTTGCAGGGCAGGCCAGAGCATGGCCGCAAACAGGAAGTAGGGCGTAACTGACTTGCCCTGGGCAATGCGGGCATCAGTGTTACGCAACGCCTTGCGGATCAGTTCGTCCGGCTGGCCGTTGTCGATGGCTTGCACGGTTTCCGGGAAGAGTGGCGCCAGCAGGTTGTATTCGCTGAGCAGGTCGTAGGTGGCCTCACCGTAGCCGGCAGAGAACAGCTTCAGCACTTCTTCGAACAATCGCGCCGGCGGGATGTGTGTCAGCAAAGGCGCCAGCTCCCGGATCGGGGCCTCGGTTTCCGGCTCGATATCGAAGCCAAGCTTGGCGGCGAAACGCACGGCGCGAAGCATGCGTACCGGGTCTTCACGGTAGCGGGTTTCGGGGTCGCCGATCAGTCTCATCTGGCGGTTGTTCAGGTCTTCGATGCCATTGGCGAAGTCCACCACGGTGAAGTCGCGAATGCAGTAATAAAGGGCATTGACGGTGAAGTCCCGGCGCAGGGCGTCTTCTTCCTGGTTGCCGTAGACGTTATCCCTTAACAGCAACCCGTGTTCGCTGGTCCTGCGGTCGTCGTCTTCGTCACTGTCCTCTTCCGTGTCCGCGGCGTTCCCACGAAAAGTGGTGACTTCAATGACTTCGCGCCCGAACAGAACATGAACGATGCGAAAGCGCCGGCCAATCAGCCTGGAATTGCGGAACAGGTCATGCACCTCTTCCGGGGTGGCGTTGGTTGCGATGTCAAAGTCTTTGGGCTTGCCCCCAAGAAGGATGTCCCGAACACCGCCGCCGACCAGATAGGCTTCGTAGCCGGCATTGTTCAGGCGGCTGAGCACCTTTTTGGCAGGCTCGCTGATGGCCGAGCGGGAGACATTATGCTGGTCCCGGGGGATTTCCCGGCGCTGGTAGGTGCGGGCTTTTTTCTTCCCGTTTCCTGACACGTATGACAATAGTCGTTTAAGCATTGAATTCCGTTATTGCGGTGAGCAAAAGCGAGAGTTTAACGGTTTGGGCGGGATTTGCACATGTCTGGTGCCATAAGCCTGCGAAAACAGCTTGTGGAGGGGCAGGTGTGGCCAGGTTGGATAACCGTTGGGCCAGATAATCAAAAGGCGGATCCGTTTTCACGAATCCGCCCTGAAAGCGTTGACGATCTGCATTGTTTTTGTTTTTACCGGGATTTTTCTTCGTTTTTCTGCCCCACTGTCAATCCCCAAATTCAGGGATCTCAGTAGTGCAAACGGAAAGCTTTGAATACATAGAGCAGTCAGAGACACAGGGCGGATTATCGGGTAAATGTAGTGCCGTCTGAGCGACGATTCTTCTCCACATCTACAACCCGCACTTGCCGTGGGACCACTAAAAAGCAAAGTACCCAAAACACTCAGTTCGCTCACGTTCTGTTTTTGTTTTTGTTACCGAACGTCTTCTACAGCTTTTTGTTCTTGTTGTTGGCGCTGCGTTGTCACTGTTGTTTTTGTTGTTGTGCGCCCTATAGAGTGCAGTCCGTGTGCCAGTTTTTGAAAAATGTGTATTAACAGTAGGTTAGTGTTTTGCAATCTATAAGGGAGGGTACGTATAAGGCCGAAGTGTTACTGTGCGCTCGTTTTTTAGATCGCGGGTGTTACCGTGAGGAACACGGGGTAACAACTGAGCGCCGGTTCACAGTTTTCCGGTAGCACCCGCCTGATTCGGTGGTTTCCAATCAATTACCTGAGCTTTTCTTACGGGGAATGCCAAGGCGCTGGCGCCGCTCCCATAACGACTTGCGGCTGATGCCGAGTTTCTGGGCGAGCTCGGTTTCACTCATGCGCTCCTGATTTTCCAGCACAAAATGCTGGAAATAGTCTTCAAGAGAGAGATCGGAGGTGGATTCGGCTTCCCGCGAAAGGGTCTGTTCGTTATCGCCCTCTACCAGAGATTCCGGAATGTTTACATCGCCACCTTCGCCATCAAGATCCAGTAGGGCCGGGGTGATAAGGTCGTTGTCGCAAAGGATGGTTGCCCGTTCAATGGCATTTTCCAGTTCCCTCACGTTACCTGGCCAGCGGTGGCGCTCCAGTGCACGCATGGCCTCTGGTGTCAGGTTAAGGTTGGGTTTACCCATTTTCTCGCCCTGCCGTTTGAGAAAACGCTGGGCCAGACCCAGTATGTCTGCCTGGCGTTCCCTCAGGGGTGGAATGCGAACCTGCATAACGTTCAGACGATAGAACAGGTCTTCACGGAATTCGCCGGTACGGGTCATGGCCTTGAGGTTACGGTGGGTCGCGGCGATCATCCGCACATCCACCTGACGGCTCTGGGTGGAACCTACCTTTCGTATCTCCCCTTCCTGTAGGACTCGTAGCAGTCGGGCCTGGGCCTCGGCAGGCAGTTCGCCGATTTCGTCCAGAAACAGGCTGCCGCCATCTGCAGCTTCGATCAGGCCAGTACGGGCGGAAACAGCACCGGTAAACGATCCCTTTTCATGGCCGAACAGCTCCGACTCGATCAGGCTTTCCGGAATAGCTGCGCAGTTTACGGAAATGAGAGGGCGGGCCGCGCGCGGGCTCATCAGGTGCAGTGCCCTTGCCGCAAGTTCTTTACCGGTTCCCGATTCGCCCTGGATCAGCACCGTTGTCTCGGTAGGTGCCACTTTGCGGATCAGGGTGAAGACCTTCTGCATGGCCTCGCAGTGGCCAAACATAATGGCTGCAGGGTCACTGGCAGGATCACTCGCGGTACCGCGATCGGTCCTTTCCTCACCGATACTGGCCACCTGCGGCTGCCGGGAAAGGATGTTCTCCACTGCTTCGAGCATTTCATCATGGTCGAACGGCTTGGCGATGTACTCCACTGCTCCCATCTTCATGGAGTCTACTGCAGAGCGCAGGCTGGCATAGCTGGTCATGATCAGCACCGGTGTATCAGGAGCGCGCCTGATCAGCTCGGTGCCCGGGGCGCCGGGCAGCCGCAGGTCGGAAATGATCAGGTCAAACTGGGCGGGGTCGTGGTTGTCTTCCGCTTCTTCTACCGATCCCGCATCCGCGACTTCGTAGCCTGCGTGTGTGAGCAGCTTGCGAACCGCTGAACGGATAATCTCTTCATCTTCTACGATAAGAATACGAGGCATAACGGTTTTACGACCCTTGGTTCTGACTGATGGTGGTTCCGGTGTCCGGTTCGTAGGCGGGTAACCTCATGCGCACGCATGTTCCCCGGCCCAGTTCGGCATTTACCGGACTGTCCACCTGTATGTTGCCGTAGTGCTCTTCAATGATGCTGTACACCAGTGATAACCCAAGGCCGGTTCCCTTGTTGGGTGCCTTGGTGGTGTAAAAAGGCTCGAATATATGGTCCAGCTGTTCTGTTGGTATGCCGGACCCTTCATCGGTGACTTCGATAATAGCGGAGTAGCCGTCGAGGTTTCCACTGATGCGGACCTTTCCACCGACCGGTGACGCGTCACGGGCGTTGGCCAGCAGGTTGATGAAGACCTGAACCAGCCTCTGCTCGTCGCCAAGGATCAACAGGTCTTCGGGGCAGTCGTTGACATAGTGGACCCCCATGCTTTTATCACTGAGTGAGAGCAGGTTAATGGACTCATCGACACAACGGCGAATGGCTACCGGCTCATAGCGGTTGGCATGGGCATGGTTGCCGGTACGGGCAAAATTCATCAGCGACTGGAGAATGGTCGATATGCGCCGGGTCTGTTGCTGAATCTGGTCGGCGGTAGAAAGGATGTCCGGGTCATCCGTTTCCAGCTTCAGATTCTGCGCCAGTGAAGAGATGCCGGTGACGGGGTTGCCGATCTCGTGGGCCACGCCTGCAGCTAACCGACCCACGGACGCCAGCCGTTCGCTGTGCATGAGTTCGTCTTCCAGCAACCGCGTTTCGGTCTGGTCCTCCACCAGGATAATGCTGCCGCCCTCAGTATGATCCGGGCCGCTCAGCGCTGCCTTGTGGAGGTTCAGCCAGTGGGGACGGCCCTTCAGATCCAGCCTGTGCTTGTATCTATGCAGGTCCTCGCCACTGTTGAAGTCATCCAGCAACAGGTGCCAGTGCTCCGGCAATGCCATGAGTCGTGCCCCTACTACGTCATCGGCGGTGATTCCGGTGAGGCTTTCCATGGCGTTATTCCACATCAGTATTTCGCCATCCTCACCCACCGAGCAGGCGGGGATAGGCAGATTCTGAAGGGTTTGGCGGTAATGCCGGCGCAGGTTGTCCAACTCGCCGGCGAGCCCGGTCAGACGGTTCTGGTAGTCACCAAGGGCGCGCTCCACGTAACGGATGTCCTGGGCTGTCCCACCGCTCGCCATGGGTTTGTAGCCAAGGTGTCGCTTGACCAGATCCCTTGCAACAG
>JAWWAM010000279.1:0-4496 GCA_033721715.1 Marinobacter sp. | reverse complement strand
CTTTGCGGCGGTTGATCTCGCCCATTGCCGTAACGCCACCCTGCTCTTTCAACCATTTGAACACCAGGCCAGCCAGGTACCAGGAATAGGTGGCGGGCGTGTTGTACATTGAGTCATTGTCCGCGATCACCTGGTAGTTCATCATCGTGGGGGTGATCTTCAGCGCCTTGCCCAGCAGATCCTTTCGAATGATGACCGTCACCAAGCCGGACGGGCCAATATTTTTCTGTGCGCCGGCGTAGATCAGGCCGAACTTTGACACGTCCACCGGGCGCGAGAGCATGGTGGATGACATGTCCGCCACCAGTGGCACGGAACCGCTCTCCGGCACGAAATCAAATTCCAGGCCACCAATGGTTTCGTTGGGCGTGTAGTGCAGGTAGGCCGCATCCCCACTGGTATTCCATGTGTTCTGGTCGGGAACGGTAATGAATCCGTCCGCTTCGCTGCTGGCTGCTACGTTCACCCGCGCATACCGGTTGGCCTCGGCGATGGCTTTCTTCGACCAGATACCGGTGTTGATATAATCCGCCGATGTCTTGTCACCCAACAGGTTCAGCGGAATGGTCGCGAACTGGCTGGAAGCTCCACCCTGCATGAAGAGTACGGCGTAATCATCTGAAACACCGGCCAATTCCCGAAGGTCTTTCTCAGCAGTTTCGGCGATTTCCACGAACTCGTCGCTGCGATGGCTCATCTCCATTACCGACATACCGGTGCCGCGCCAGTCCAGCATTTCTTCCCGCGCCTGTTGAAGCACGGGCTCCGGCAAGGTAGCCGGACCCGCACAAAAATTATACGCCCTGCTCATGATCCTGTGGTCTCTCAAGTATTGCCAATTAAGGGGCCGGCTTATTCTTCGCCGGCGCTCTCTCCCGCACCACCTGTGTCTTGTGCGCCTTCTTCGCCATCAGGCTCAGATGCTTCCTCACCATCAACCTCTTCGGCATCAGTTTCAGCAATACGCTCAACGCCCACAAGACGCTCGTCTTCCTGGCTCAGTTTGATCAGGCGAACCCCCTGGGTGTTGCGGCTCAGAACCGATACTTCGTCGGTACGGGTACGCACCAGCGTGCCCTTGTCCGAGATCAGCATCATTTCGTCGCCTTCGAACAGCTGCAACGCCGTGACGAGGTTGCCGTTACGCTCGGAACACTGCATGGCGATGACGCCCTGACTGCCCCGGCTGTAAGTCGGGAACTCGTCGAAGGTGGTTCGCTTGCCGTAGCCGTTTTCACTGGCTGTCAGCAGCACCGCGCCTTCCTGGGGAATAATCAGCGACACCACGTGATGCCCTTCCGGCATCTTGATGCCACGCACACCGCGGGCAGTCCGGCTCATCGGGCGTACCGCTTCTTCGTTGAAGCGAACCGCTTTACCGGCGGAGGAGAACAGCATGACTTCCGCATCACCCTTGGTGATGGCAGCGCCGATCAGGGTATCGCCTTCGTCCAGCGACAGGGCAATCAGGCCACTGCTGCGGGGACGGGAGAAATTTGGCAGCGGTGTTTTTTTGACCACACCGGCCGATGTTGCCATCAGCACATACTGGTCTTCCGGATAATCACGTACCGGCAGGAAGGTGGTAATGCGCTCACCTTCGTCCAACGGCAGGATATTTACCATCGGGCGGCCACGTGAGGCGCGGCTGGCACGGGGAATCTCGAATACCCGCAACCAGTACACCTTGCCCCTGTTGGAGAAGCACAGGATGGTATCGTGGGAGTTGGCAACCAGCAGCTTCTCGACAAAATCCTCGTCTTTCATGGAGGTGGCGGCCTTACCACGGCCACCACGGCGCTGGGCCTGATAGTCTTCTACTGCCTGGGTCTTGGCGTAACCACCGTGAGAGATGGTCACTACCAGGTCTTCCTCGTCGATCAGATCGGCGATAGTCAGGTCACGCTTGGAACTGGTGATCTCGGTCAGACGCTTGTCGCCAAACTCGGTAACAATGGCTTCCAGCTCTTCGCGGATAACCTGCATCAAACGGTCCGGATCCGCCAGAATCTCCAGCAGGCCGGCAATTTTCTCGAGGATCTCCTTGTACTCGTTCTGCAGCTTTTCGGTCTCAAGACCGGTCAGGCGATGCAGACGAAGATCCAGGATGGCCTGAGCCTGTTCCGGCGACAGATGATACAGGCCGTTACGCAGGCCAAAGATCTCCGGCAGGTCGTCCGGGCGACAGGCATCTTCACCTGCCCGCTCGAGCATCGCCAGAACGTCACCGGGTGCCCAGCCCTGTGCCATCAGCTTCTCTTTTGCCTCGGCAGAGCCCGGAGATGCCTTGATCAGGGCAATAATCTCATCGATGTTTGCCAGTGCAACCGTGAGACCTTCCAGGATATGACCACGTTCCCGGGCCTTGCGCAGCTCGAAGATGGTCCGGCGGGTAACCACTTCCCGGCGGTGGCGCACAAATGCATCCAGCATCTGCTTCAGGTTGAGGATCTTCGGCTCGCCGTTGATCAGGGCAACCATGTTGATGCCGAAAACCGTCTGCAGCTGGGTATGCGTAAACAGGTTGTTGACGATCACGTCCGGGTTTTCCCCGCGACGCAGCTCGATCACCACCCGGATGCCTTCCTTGTTGGATTCATCCCGCAGCTCGGTAATGCCTTCCAGGCGCTTCTCTTTAACCAGTTCCGCAATCTTTTCAATCAGCCGGGCCTTGTTCAGCTGGTAAGGCAGCTCGGTAATAATGATGGCGTCGCGGTTGGTTTTCTTGTCGTGCTCGATTTCGTGGCGGGCACGGATATAGATACGCCCACGGCCGGTGCGGTAAGCCTCAACAATGCCGGCGCGGCCGTTGATAATACCCTCGGTGGGGAAGTCCGGCCCCGGAATATGCTCCATCAGCTCGTCGATGGTCATGTCCGGGTTGTCGATCAGCGCCAGGCAGCCATTCACGATTTCCGTGAGGTTATGGGGCGGAATATTGGTTGCCATGCCCACGGCAATACCGGAGGAGCCGTTGACCAGCAGGTTCGGAACCCGGGTGGGCAGTACTTCCGGGATCTGCTCGGTGCCGTCGTAGTTGGGGACGAAATCGACCGTTTCCTTTTCCAGATCCGCCAGCAGGGAGTGGGCAATCTTCTCCATGCGGATCTCGGTGTAACGCATGGCAGCCGCGTTGTCGCCATCGATGGAACCGAAGTTACCCTGACCATCCACCAGCGGATACCGCAGGGAGAAAGGCTGGGCCATACGGACAATGGTGTCGTAAACAGCGGAATCGCCATGGGGATGGTATTTACCGATAACGTCACCCACCACACGGGCGGACTTCTTGTAAGACTTGTTCCAGTCGTTGTTCAGCTCGGACATGGCGAACAATACGCGGCGATGCACCGGCTTGAGGCCATCCCGCACGTCCGGAAGCGCCCGCCCGACGATAACGCTCATGGCGTAATCGAGGTAGGACTGTTTCAGCTCGTCTTCAATATTTACCGGCAGGATCTCTTTGGCTAACTCACCCATCGAGAAAGGTTCCTTTGCATTTGCTGGAAGTCGTTTCAGGGCCTTTCAGAGCGCCCCATAGTTATTCTTTAACAAGCGGCCAATACTACCACATTCAACCCTTTAGCGGGGCATATGGCAGTGTCCGTCAGTCAAAAACCACGGTCTTGTTTTCGTAGGTGATCACACGGTCTTCAATGTGTGCCCTCAGTCCCCGGGACAGGGCATTTTTCTCCACGTCCTTGCCCAGGCGCACCATATCCTCAATCGAGTCACTATGGCTGATGCGGATTACCTCCTGCTCGATAATGGGGCCTTCATCCAGATCCTGCGTCACGTAGTGGCAGGTGGCGCCTATCAGCTTCACACCCCGGCTGTAGGCCTGATGATAGGGCCGCGCGCCGGCGAAGGACGGCAGGAAGCTGTGGTGAATGTTGATCACCTTGCCTGAGTATTTTTCACAAAGGCTGGCGGGCAAAATTTGCATATACCGGGCCAGAACAACCACGTCGGCCTCGTACCCTTCGATCAGGCCGTCCACTTCACCGAAGGCTTCGTCGCGGTTGTTCTTGTTCACGGGGATGTAGTGGTAGGGTATTTCATGCCATTCAACCATGCGCCTGAGATCCTCATGGTTGGAGATAACGGCAACGATCTCGGCATTGATTTCCTTGCTGTGCCAGCGGTGAAGCAGGTCTGCCACGCAATGGGATTCCTTGCTGCACATGAGAATGACTTTCTTGGGCCGGGCCGAATCAGCAATATGCCAGTCCATATTGAACTCGCGAGCAATGGGCTCGAAGGCAATGCGGAACTGCTCAAGGCCGAACGGAATCGAGTCGGCCTTGATTTCGTGCCGCATGAAAAACCTGCCTGCCTGGGTATCCGAGTGGTGGCTCGCCTCGGTAATCCAGCCATTGTAGGTCGACAGAAAGTTACTGACCTTGGCAACGATTCCCACCCGGTCCGGGCAGGAAATCACAAGACGATAGGTATGCTCCATGGAAGCCTTTCCTTAATCTGATCCGGGAAAGTGG
>JAWWAM010000278.1:0-4509 GCA_033721715.1 Marinobacter sp. | reverse complement strand
GGCAGCGGCTGGCGGCACACCAGTTCGCCACGACCTGAGCTGACGGGTTTGCCGTCGTCGCCGTAGGCCACGGCGTCGACGCCCAGGAAGCGGCACTGGATTTCGCCGCGGCGTACCGGCAGCAGGGGTGTGGAGCCCACGAAACAGCCGCAGATGTCGGTTCCGCCGGCAATGGAGCCAAGCAGGACATCGGGGGCGCCGTCGCTGTAGACCCAGTCGTAGTCTTCCGGCAACAACGGTGAACCTGTGGAGAACACCACGCGCAGCGCGCTCAGGTCGAGTGATTTCGCCGGCGCCAGTTCAGCTTTGCGGCAGCCCGCAATAAAGCGGGCGCTGGTGCCGTAGTGGGTGACTTTCTCATCTGCGACGACCTGCCACAGGTGGTTCAGGTCCGGGTAGCCGGGGGAACCGTCAACGGTGATCACGGCAGCGCCGGTGAGCAGGGCAGAAGCCTGCCAGTTCCACATCATCCAGCCACAGGTGGTGAAGTAGAGGAAGCGGTCACCCTGGCCCACGTCGCCATGAAGCATCAGTTCCTTGGCGTGGTTGACCAACAGGCCGGCATTGCCGTGCACAATACACTTGGGTTTGCCGGTGGTGCCGGAGGAATAAAGGATATACACCGGGTGATCCGGTGGCAGTGGCGTGAAGGAGGGCGCCTGACCCTGTCCTTCAGCGAGGGCAGCTTCCCAGTGGGTGACCTTGCCACCAGCGATGGCGGGCTCGCCCGGCAGTTGTTCGATGCTGACCACGCACTTCAGGCTCGGCAGGCCATCAATCAGGCCGGCGAAGTCCTGCTGGCGGTTGAACACCTTGCCGCCATAACCATAACCGTTCACCACAATCAGTGCCGCCGGCTCGATCTGGCCAAAGCGGTCGAGAATGGCGCCAACGCCGAAATCCGGGGACGCCGAACTCCAGATAGCGCCCAGGCTGGTGGTCGCCAGCATACCTACCAGGGCCTCGTAGCCATTGGTGACCACACCGGCAACACGGTCGCCCTGCTGAATACCCCTGTTGCGCAGGAAGGCTTCCAGAGCACCGGTATCCGCCTTCAACTGGGAGTATGTACGGCGCAGTACCGGGCGGGTTTCGCAGTAGGCCACCACGGCTTCGCTGTCTGCCTGGTCACCATCCGCCAGCCGCAGCAGATTGGCTGCAAAGTTGAGTTTCATGCCCGGAAACCATTCAGCTCCGGGCATTTCCCGTTTACCCAGCACCTTGTGCGCCGGGGTTTCGCACACCAGCCCGCAGTAGTCCCAGACCTTCTGCCAGAAGCTCTCCAGGTTATCAATCGACCACTGGTGCAGAGCATGGTAATTCGCAAAGGGGCCGAAACCCTGTTGCTCCAGCCATCCCTTGAACCGGCCCATCTGGCAATTGTTCAGTGTGTCTTCCGAGGGAGACCAGACCACCGGTGATTGTTCTGTATTGCTCATCCGTCTCTCCTGTTACTCACTGCATATGCCAGCCGTGGCTGACCACGATGGATTGGCCAGTCATGGCTGCCGACGGGAAGGCCGCCAGATGCACTGCCAGCTCGGAAACATCTTCCAGAGTGGTGAATTGTCCGTCCACAGTGTTTTTCAACATGACCTTACTGATCACTTCCTCCTCGGAAATACCCAGCTCCTTTGCCTGTTCGGGGATCTGTTTGTCCACCAGTGGGGTGCGGACAAATCCCGGGCAGATGATGTTACTGCGAACACCGTACTCTGCCCCTTCCTTGGCTACCGCCCGACACAGGCCCAGCATGCCGTGCTTGGCCGCCACATACGGCGCCTTCAAAGGGGAAGCTTCCAGGGAGTGGACCGAGCCCATGTAAAGCATGGTACCGCCGCCACCGGCATACATCTGCTTGAGGGCCGCACGGGTGACCAGGAAGGCGCCATCCAGGTGGACACTCATTACCCGACTCCAGTCGGCGAAGGCCAGTTTGTGCACCGGATCAATATGTTGGATACCGGCGTTGGCGAGGGCGATATCAAGGCCGCCCCACTTTTCCACAATGGCTGCAACCCCACGGTCCACGGCATTTTCGTCGGTAACGTCCATCGCCAGCGCCATGGCGGTGCCACCGGCCCGCTCGATTGCTTCCACAGCTTCCTGGGCACTTTCGATGGTAAGGTCGGCTACGGCAACGCGTGCGCCCTCACGGCCGTAATGCTCGGCCACCGCCCGACCGATGCCACGGCCCGCCCCGGTGATCAGGGCTATCCGGTTTTGTAAACGCATTGGTTTTGTCTCCTTAAATATAAGCCACGCTGGGCAGCCAGGTTGCGATTGCTGGCACCAGGAACACTATGGCAAGGGCGATCAGCTGAATGATGATGAAGGGTATGACGCCCTTGTAGATGTCCATCACGGTGATTTCCGGCGGTGCAACACCCTTGATGTAGAACAGCGCAAAACCCACCGGGGGCGTCAGGAATGACGTCTGCAGGCACATGGCAAACAGGATGGTGAACCAAACCAGATCAAATCCCAGGGTTTGAACCACCGGTGCCACCAGTGGAAGGATGATCAGGGTGATCTCGACCCAATCCAGGAAGAAGCCCAGCAGGAATACCGCGAACAGAATGGTCAATACCACGCCATAAGGGCCGAACGGCAGCCCCAGCAGTGCATCCTCGATTACCTGATCGCCACCCAGACCTCGCAACACCACGGAGAACGCCGTTGCGCCGAGGAAAATTGCAAAAATGAAAGCCGCCGTGCGGGTAGTCTGCTGCATTGAAGAGTTCAGCACCTTCAGGTTCAGACGCCGCGCCATCAGGGCCAGCAGCAGCGCGCCAAGAGCACCAACACCGGAAGCTTCCGTGGGTGTTGCTATGCCGGCAAAGATGGAGCCCAGTACACCCAGAATCAGCGCAGCTGTAGGCACCACTGCCTTGGCCACCTCCCACACGATGCTCCATGTTACTTTCACCGTACCCTCTGGCACCGGCGCAATGTGCGGCTGCAGCATGGGGCGGATGATGGCATAGGCCACATACATGGCCCCGAGCATCAAACCGGGGAAGAAGGCTCCCATAAACAGATCGCCCACCGACGCTTCCGGAACCGCCAGCCTGTCCGCCATCAGTACCAGCATGATGGACGGCGGGATCAGGATACCCAGGGTACCGGTGGCACAAGCGGTACCTACGGCAAAACCCTTGTCGTATTTGTGTTGCATCATCACGGGCAAGGAGAGCATGCCCAGAAGCACCACGGACGCCCCGATGATGCCGGTGGTAGCTGCCAGTAAAACGCCAATGACAATCACCGTGACCGCATAGCCACCGCGAACGGCACCAAAGAGTTTTACCATGGCGTTCATCAGTCGTTCGGCCACGCCGGACTGATCAAGCATGATGCCCATGAATATGAACATGGGCAGGGCCACAAGGGTGTCGCTGTTTACCACATCCCAAATCCGCTCAGGAACGAGTCCCATGGAAGACGGATAATCGAACCAGAGATTAGCGCCGAAATTATCGACTGCAATTACACCAATCACCGTCCAGATGACGGCGGTACCACCCAGCACCCAGGCAACGGGATAGCCGGTCATCAGCAGCACCCCAAACGTCAGGAACATGCCGATTACAAACAGGGTTTCAAGCTCCATCAGGACGCATCCTCTTTCTTGTTATTGCCGGACTCGACCCGGATTGGCTTCGGAAAACCGAAAAGCAGGGCGGTCACTTTCAACAGGCGGGATAGCGCAGCCAGAATAAGAAGGACAAACGACAATGCCAGCACTGCCTTGAGAACCCAGCGATGCGAAAGGCCTGCCGGTGCCTGACTGGTCTCTCCCTGTTGCCAGGAGCTGTAGGCATAAGGAACCATTTCATAGACCGCCAGCCCCAGAAAGGGCAGCAGCAGAAGCAACAGGCCGAAAAGCTCGATCCAGGCCTGGCCCCTGAGGGAGAGGCGTTCATGGATCACGTCCACTCTTACATGACCATCAGTCACCAACGTATAGCCCAGACCCAGCAGCCAGCCCGCGCCGGCCAGGTGCCACTGGACTTCTTCCAGCGTTACCGACCCGAGGCCAAAAGCATAGCGGCCCACTACGGCGTAAATGATCACACCAGTGACAATCAGCCACATCCAGGAGGCGGTTTTGCCAATCCCGGAAATCACAAGATCCACACCCCGGCTGATCCGGGTGGTAGGCAACTCCGTGTGATGATGAAGAAATTCCTGGGCGTCGGAAACCGATGCCCGCTCACTCTGCGGTGAGCCTTTATCTGACACCGTCATACAACGGTTCCTCGCTCAAAAAGCCGATGGCGAAAAAAGGATGGCCCCGAAGGGCCATCCAGACTTGGTGGGAGAACACCGGAACTCTGCCCGGTGCCTCAGGACCGGCCCCGGATCCTAGAGATCGGACGGAACATAGGCCCGCTCGTCCCAGACCCTGTAGCTTTCAAGGAACTCATTCTGGCTTTCGTAGACGCGTTTGAAGTCAGCATCTTTGTCAGCTTCCTGCTTCATTACCTTGTCGGTAACCGCTTTCAG
>JAWWAM010000277.1:0-4523 GCA_033721715.1 Marinobacter sp. | reverse complement strand
CCTCCTACTATCAACCTGGATGACCCGGATGAGGGCTGCGATCTCGATTTCGTGGCCGGTAAGTGCCGCAAGGCCGACATCCGGGTTGCCCTGTCGAACTCCTTCGGGTTTGGCGGCACCAACGGTACCCTGATTTTCCAGCGTTACGAGGACTGAGCGGGGCTGTGCTGGACGTTATCCGGGGCGAGAACAATGAGGTATCCATAGCTGATCGCGGGTTAGCCTATGGTGATGGCCTGTTCGAAACCATCCGCATGTCCGGACAGAGGGCGGTTTTACGTGAACTTCATCTGGACCGGATGGTGGCCGATGCAGCCCGGCTGGACATTCCTGTGCAGCGAAGCGACCTGGATGCGGCGATAGCGCAGGCCGGGATTGATCACGAGTCCGTCTTTGATGGTAATGACTGGGTGCTCAAGCTCATTCTGACCCGTGGCCAGGGAGGGCGGGGGTACCGGTTGCCGGAGAGCTGCCAGCCCAGTCTGATCGTGTCCGTCTCACCCATGCCATCGCCTCCAGACAGCCGCGGGGTGGTCGCGGATGTGGCGCAGTTCCCCTTGGCTGTGAATCCCCGGCTGGCTGGTATCAAGACCCTCAACCGGCTTGAGCAGGTGATGGCAAGCCGCGAGTTTACAGGGAAGGAGTTCGAGCTGATTATGAGGGATGGGGCAGGGAACCTTGTTGAGGGTACCCGGACAAACCTCTTTGTAAGACTCGGGTCACAATGGATCACCCCGCCTGTGCGGAGTCTTGCTGTAGCCGGCGTGATGCGAAGATATCTTATCGATTGTCTTCGCACAGATGGACAGGAAGTTTGCGAGCAGAATGTACCGCCCTCGCTGCTTTCGTCTTCCGGTTTCCGGGGATTGTATCTGGTCAACAGCGTTGTCGGCATAGTTCCGGTTCGCAAAATGGGAGACGTTGATTTGCCAGTGGATGGCGGGCTTGAGACAATCTGCGACCCTTTGAAAACTTTGGAATAAAACGCTTGCTCAAGAAGTTACTCATAAGTCTGTTTTGCGTCGTTGTTCTGGCAGGTGCCGGCACTGGTCTCTGGGTATGGCAGGGGCTTCAGACCCTTGAGAAGCCAGTCGCACTCGATGAACCGGTTCTGTTCACTGTTCCTTCCGGGAGCGGTTACGGCCAGGTTGCCCGTAAGCTGGCGGCGGAAGGCCTGACGGGGGACAGTCTGTGGCTGAGGATTCACGGCCGGCTCTATCCTGAGCAGACCCGTCTCAAGGCCGGGGAGTATGAGTTTACGCCCGGCATGAGTGCTCTGGAGATGACCTCCATGATGGTGGCAGGCGCGACCAAGCAATGGCATATCCAGTTCATAGAGGGCTGGACCTTCCGTGATATGCGCCAGGCTCTGGCAGCCAGCGAACGACTTGAGAAGCGAACCACGGACTGGACTGATGCGCAAATCATGGAGGCGATGGGCGCTGAAGGGGAGCACCCTGAAGGTCGATTTTTCCCGGATACCTATCTGTTTACCAGCACCGATTCTGACCTGGATCTTTTACGCCGTGCGTTTGAGAGAATGGAAGGGGTGCTTGCAAACGCGTGGGAGGCCAGAGCTGACAACCTCCCCTATGACTCGCCCTACGAAGCCCTGATCATGGCTTCCATCGTGGAGCGGGAGACGGGTGCCGTCCATGAGAGAGAAGAGGTGGCCGGTGTATTTGTCCGCCGTCTGGAGAAGGGAATGAGACTGCAGACCGATCCTACGGTCATCTACGGCATGGGGGACAAGTATCAGGGCCGGATTACCCGTCGCGACTTGCAAACCCGCACTGATTACAACACTTACCGCATTGATGGCTTGCCGCCAACACCGATTGCATTGCCCGGTCAGGAGGCTATTCATGCCGCTTTGAACCCTGCCGACGGTGATGCGCTGTATTTTGTGGCGCGCGGTGATGGTACCCATAAGTTTTCCCGAACTTTGCAGGAACACCAGAAGGCAGTGCGTGAGTTCCAGCTCAACCGTCGCGCTGACTACCGTTCTTCTCCCGCCCCTGTGCCGGTCCCTGACCCGGAGGCGGAGGAGAGCGACTGATGGTCAACCGAGGGCAGTTTATTACTTTTGAGGGTACCGAAGGTGTTGGGAAGTCCACCCAGCTTGCGACTGCTGCGAATACCCTGGAAAAACTTGGTATTGACTATATTGTGACCCGGGAGCCTGGAGGTACACCGATGGCAGAAGCCATTCGTGAGCTTCTGCTGGCACCCCGGGAAGAGCCGGTCAACGACATGACTGAGTTGTTGCTGATGTTCGCTGCCCGGGCACAGCATCTACATACCCGCATACTTCCGGAACTGAAGTCGGGGCGCTGGGTCCTGTGCGACCGCTTCACCGACGCTACCTTTGCCTACCAGGGCGGTGGCCGGGGTGTACCCGCTGAGCGTATTGCCCAGCTGGAAAGTCTGGTGCAGGGGGACTTTCGCCCGGACCAGATAATTCTGCTCGATGCCCCGGTAGAAACCGGCATGACCCGCGCCCGGGACAGAGGTGAGCTGGACCGATTCGAGCAGGAAGCCGTTGCCTTCTTTGAGCGCATACGCCAGACCTATCTCAAACGCGCTACCGCGGATCCTGGCCGGTACCACATAGTGGATGCGGCACAGCCACTGGAGGCAGTCAGTGGGGACGTGGCCAGTCTGATCCAGGGCCTGGTGCGGCGGGCCTGACCGTGCATATCAGGCTGTGTTCTGCTTTAATTGAGTAACATTCTCAATCAATCTCCGGGTCGCGGGTATGTTGAACGCACGCTTGCTCAAGCTTCCAACGGCTTCTCATCACCACCGCCACGAACACCATCAGATTGTTGTGGGGGTGCGTGGGGAGGCTGATCTCAGCATCGACGGAACCGGTTCCCACCTGGACACCTGGCGTGCATGCCTGGTGCCTACCGAAGCCAGGCATGATTACTGTGGCGACCTGCAGAATCACGTTCTGGTCATCAATCTTGACCCCTATATGCCGGCCCTCAATAGCCCGGCTCACACCGAATATGAAACCCTGGCCCCGTTGTTCGAACGGCCGCGGACGCTGGTGCTCGACAGCAAATTACAGGGACTGGTGCAGTTTGTGGCCGGAGAGTTTGATCGCTCGCCGGAGAATGAAGGCATGAAGCATCATATGGGTGCCAGCATTCTGCACTGCATGGCTGAACGCCTGAATGAAGGCCGGGAAGTGCGTCAGAATCGCCACGCCATAAGCCCCGATACCATCCGGCGCTATATTATGGAGAATATCCAGCGCAAGATAACCGTCAACGATCTTGCTGGCGTTGCGTGCCTCAGTGTCAGCCGCTTTCATGAAATGTTCCGGGAGGTGGTTGGCGTTACGCCGCACCAGTTCCTGCTTCAGACCCGCCTCGACCAGGCTGTGCAGTTACTGACAATGACTCCCCTGTCGGTTGCCGAAGTCAGCTACCGGACAGGATTCTCCTCTCAGAGCGCCCTCACCAATGCCCTCAGAAAACACAAGGGCACAACACCCTCCCGCCTACGAATTGATGGCAAAGTCGCCTGATTTGCTAAAAAACGCCCATTTCCGGATGAATTTACAAAAAAATCGTAGGATTTTGTAAGCTTGTGATCCGTAGTAATACTAACTTATGGAGGTAGCTGGTCATCGTCAGGGCGCTGGATAGATTTATGCGTGTTGTCTGACCCCAACAGAATAATAAATTCGGGTATTCGGCTGGCAGCCGGTGCCATCGACGAGGCGCTAACATGTTCAATGCAAGCAGGGTTCTGGAGCCTGCATTTCAGGAGCAGCCGAAATCCTTTTTCTGGCAGGGAATTATCGCCAACTACGCCGTCGATGAGGCCCGCTACCTAAACGAACTGATCCCCCTTGCCCAGAGCGATGCTGCAGAGCATCGTGACATCACCGAGGCGGCGACCCGTCTGATCAGAAAAGTCAGGGAACAGGACGATTCCGTCCATATGATTGATGCGCTGCTTCAGGAGTACAGCCTGGACACGCAGGAAGGCATCCTGCTGATGTGCCTGGCCGAGGCATTGATGCGTATCCCCGATAAATACACGGCTGATGCCCTGATTCAGGACAAGCTGTCCGACGCAGACTGGAAGAAACACGTTGGCCGCAGCGAGTCCACCCTCGTCAATGCTTCGACCTGGGGGCTGCTGCTTACAGGGCGCGTGGTCAAAATGGATAAGCGCCTCGACGGTTCGCCCTCCAGCATCTGGCGACGTCTTGTCAAACGTAGCGGTGAACCGGTGATTCGCAGTGCCATGTATCAGGCCATGGCCATTATGGGGAAGCAGTTCGTACTGGGCCGGGATATCGACGAAGCCCTGAAGAACGCCAGGGAATATCGGGATCTTGGCTACACCTACTCCTTCGACATGCTGGACGAAGCGGCGATGACCGGTGATGACGCCGCCCGCTACCTGAAGGATTATATGGATGCCATTCGCTCCGTCGGAAACGATACCTATCCCGACAGCAAGGCTCCGCCCCCATCAATTTCCATCAAGCTCTCCGCGCT
>JAWWAM010000276.1:0-4534 GCA_033721715.1 Marinobacter sp. | reverse complement strand
GCCGATGCCAATCAATACGTTGAACGGGAACGTCATACCGAGCGACGCCAGCATGGCCAGCCCGATATCCGCGTCGGGAATGGCGTGTCGCACGGCCACCGGCGCGGCAATATACGAGGCACTGGCGGTAAGCGCACCCAGGATAACGATGGAACCTGGCTCCAGCCCCAGCCAAAGGCCGGTTGCCAACCCGGGCAGGGACAGAACCGGAGGCATGGACAGGGCGAAGACGATCAGCCGCCAGTGGCGGAGCTGGATCTTGCGCAGGGTTTCAGCAGCCACAAGGCCCATCTCCAGCAGGAACAGCGATAGCACGAGAGAGAAGGCGCCCGTCAGCGGCGCGGTGACGCCGTCACCTTTGTCCGGCCCATAGAGAATGCCAATAATCACGCCGCCAACCAACAAAACCACACTGCGGTTTGTCAGTGTTTCCTGCCACAGCGGCGTTCCGCTGCTGTTTGTCTTGGCTGCGCCCTGGGTATAGCGCCGATACAGCCACAGGCCGGTAAGAATGGCCGGCAGCTCCAGTAATACGAGATACAGGGTAACCTGCCCGCCAGTGGCCAATCCCCGGGATTCCACCCAGGCGAGGGCAACAGCGAAGGTACCCGCGCTGACTGAACCGTAGTGTGCACAGAAACTGGCCGCATCGGCCACGTTCAGGCGGACGAGGTGCCGGAGCATCGGAAACAGCACCAGCGGAATGAGAAAGCCCAGCGCCATGATCGCCAGCACTTCGGTAATCAGCCCCCAGTGAAGGTTGCCATGCAGGGCCATGCCGCCCTTGAGCCCGATAGTCAGCATCAGCAACAGGCTGAGGATATCGTAGGCGGCTTTGGGGATCGTCAGGTCTGAGCGAAGGGTTCCCGCAATCACTCCGAGCAGGAAGAACATCACGATGATGTCTGGCATGAATCAGAAACTCCGATAAAACAAAGGGCCCCGCAGGGCCCTGGATAGAACAAGTGTCAGTCAGGCGGTTCCCACCTGTTGCGAGGCGGGCCTGAAAAGCATCGGGCTCGTCTGCTGGCAGGAGGCCGCCACCTTGCCTGCCGGTGCCACGTCCACCTCAAATATATGATAGGCCTCAGGGCCAAACGGGTCGAGTGCGGTATCCAGATACTGGTAACTGGTTGGAACCGGGTCGCCTGAATACACCACAACAAACTGCCGTTCCACCACCGGAATGGCAACGTTCAGTGGTTGTTCCACCCACAGGTAGACTCCCTTCTGGGGGACAACATATTCGCAACGTACCACGCGGTAACCTTCCCGCAGCTTCAGCGTGTTGGGCTCTTTGCCGCATTCAAGACGGAACTTGTGAATCGTTTTCATGGCCGGTTCTCCTTCAGTGGAACACCTTGCCATCATCCATCAAGAATAACTCGAAAAGAACATCGTTTTTTCTGGTTTATGATTCGTTTTTTTCGATCTTATCATTCAGTTCCGGACGTTCGCGCAACAACTCGGTTACCGCTGCATTGTGGCTCCCCCGGGCCCGTGTCACCGCATACAGTGTGTCACGGACCTCTTGGATACTGGCCACATGCACCACCTGATACTGGCGACAGACCTCATCACGGATCGCAGTGGGGGCCGCAAAATAACCCAGGCCTTCCCGGCCGAACACCTTGATGAGGGCACTGTCGTCCACTTCGGCAGCCACTTTCACCCGGACATCCTGGCTGGAAAACCAGTTCATCAGAGCGCTGATATAGGGAGCGTCAAGGGAGGTCGCCAGGAAGGGCTGCCGGTCGAGACTGGCGGGGAAATTCTCGGCCAGCGTTTCCGCCAGCCCCGGTGCCGCAAACAGCGACATTGAAGAACTCGCCAGCTGATGGCTGCGGAACTGGCCAGCCTCGCCCGATGCAGGCTGGCGGTCGGTCAACACAATGTCCAGTTCTCGCTGACCAAGGCGCTTCAGCAGTTCAGTGGTATCGCCGGTGCGGCAGCTCAATCGCACCTCGCGGGAGAGGGACAACGCGGGCTCTGTGAGATGATAGGCAATCAGCTTGTGAATGGAGGCGGCAATGCCCACTGACAGGCTCAGAGGCCTGTTTTCCGGCGGCTGCCGAAGCACATCCGTCAGCGCCTGGGCAGTCTGGAACATATCGTCAGCGTAGGTGAAAACGGTTTGCCCGAAATCGGTCAGCTGCAGGGCCCGGTTGGCACGGCGGAACAGAGCGTTGCCCAGAGCGGATTCGAACGTGGCCAACTGACCGCTGAGCGTCTGGGGCGTCAACGCGAGGCTTTCCGCCGCACGAACAATGGAACCGGTACGCGCAATTGTCCAGAAATAGTAGAGGTGACGAAGATTCAGGTTATCCATCTCGGACATCACTCTTGGTTTGTTATCGCAAGTGCATGGCTGTTAGCGGCTGCCCCACTGGTGTTGAAGCAATGCCCGCTCGGCATCAGACCCGATCGGCGAGCCTGCCATCATCCGGTCCAGAGTCTCGTCGAGCCCACTCCCTCCGCTGGCCATCTGGTAGGTATCTGTGCCAGGCAACGGCTGTGCCTCGATCCGGGCAATCTGTTCCCAGGCACCCTTCTCGGTGCGGCAGGCTATCTGCTCCGAAGCCGACTCTGTGGTCTCCAGCCGGTACTGGCGACACCACTGGTCCGCCTGGCTGCGGAACGTCAGTCTTGGCATCACCGAGGCATGGTCACCAATCTGGTAAACCACACCACTAGGCTGGCTATCCAGAGCGTTTACCACCTCTGACCACGCCGGTGCATCATTGGACGGCAGGGCCAGCCACTGCGTCAACGCCACCCCTGCAATCACTGCTGCGGCAATTGCCTTGCCGGTGTGGCCCCTCATTCTGCGCCACCAGGGGATTGTAACCACATTGCCCTGCGTTCGGTGGTCGTCAATCGCGCTGTAATGAGTCTGCAGTTTTGCATCCACGAATGCCAGTTCCGCCAAACGGTGCGCCAACGCCGGATCTGCCGCCAGCTGCTTCCTGACCGATTCCATCTCCCCTTCGGTCAGTTCATTGTCGAGAAACGCCGACAGGGTTTCGTCAGTCACCTTCATCAATCGGTCCTCATGGTTACAGGTGCCAGGGCTTCGCTCAGCGCCGCGGCACCGTCAGGCAGCGACTTTCAGAATTCCCCGCGGTACTCCCAATACACACGCCCAATGTACGGAAGGGGTTCACTGACATCTCGCTGAAAGGTGGCTTTCATGGGGAGGACGGTTGGAAAGAGGATTTATTCCGCCGCACGTGACTGGCTACCACTCCAGTTGTGCCCCGGTCTGATACTCAATCACCCGGGTTTCAAAAAAGTTTTTCTCCTTACGCAAGGTAGCCTGCTCATCCAGCCAGGGCGACACGTTCTTCGCCCCCGGGAACGGCTCTTCCAGGCCCACGGTTCTGGCACGGCGGTTGGCCACGAAGCGGAACTGTTCGCTGTGATACTCAGCAGAGTAGCCAAGGATGGGGGCGCGGAGAATGTAGTTGGCGTAGGCGCTTTCCGCCGCATCGGACTCGTCCCACATGTCTCTGACGGCTTTCGGATCGAGTGTGATGTTTTCCTCTTCGAGGATCTGGTTCACCACTTTCAGGCCGAAAGAGAAGTGCATGGCCTCGTCCCGCAGGATGTACTGCAGCTGTTCGCCGGTGCCGCGCATCAGGCCACGGCGTTGCAGCGCGAAGATGGGGCTGAAGCCGTTATAGAACCACGCGCCCTCGAACACCGCCGCAAAGAACAGGTAGGACATGATAAATTCCTGCAGGTCATCCCGGTTGCGCAGGTTCAGGTCAGAGCGCATGACGGCGTCCAGCCGGCGGTTGGCCATCTGGATCTTGGCGTTGATGGCAGGCACCACCCGGTAGCGATTATAGATTTCGCTCTGGTCCAGGTTGAGGGTTTCGATGCAATGCTGGTAGGCCCAGGTGTGCATGGCTTCCTCGTACACCTGCCGGGCCTGGTAGATCTGCAGTTCCGGGGCGCTCATTTTCTCCATCACCGCCAGGCCAATGTTGCGCATGGCAAGGATGTCGGAGGTGGTGAGGTACGCCAGCACGTTCTCGTATACGTGCTTCTCCGGCGCCGACAGGCGGTGGTGATAATCGTGAACGTCCTGGGCCATGTTGACGTCCAGCGGCGTCCAGTGGTTTTTGTTGGCGTTCATGAAATACTCCCAGGCCCAGGGGTATTTGAAAGGTGCAAGCTGGTTGATGTCCGTTTCGCCGTTAACCACGCGTTTGTCGTCAACATTAACCGGGGCCGGGCCTTCGGGGTTGGCCCGGTGGGCTTGGTTGTTTGGTTCGTCGTTCCAGTTGAGCATGTTAAATCTCCAGAATTATTGGCAGGCTTCGCAGTCGGGCTCGTCGATGCTGCACACCTGCGGCTGCGGTGCCGCCACCGGGGCGGATTTTTCTGCGCCTGTGGCACCCAGTGAGCGCAGGTAGTAGGTGGTTTTCAGGCCCCGTTCCCAGGCCAGCTGGTAAAGCGCATCCAGCTTCCTGCCGCTGGGTTCCGCCATGTAGAGGTTGAGGCTTTGCGCCTGGTCGAGCCATTTCTG
>JAWWAM010000275.1:0-4540 GCA_033721715.1 Marinobacter sp. | reverse complement strand
TCCACCGGCCCGGTCTCGCCTATCGTGGCCAGGGGGCGGCATTGCACAAGGTTGAAGGAGGGGTCGCCCTCGGCGTCGAGGTGCAGGGTGAATTCCACATCGACCGGATGTTGGTAGCCCGCCTCAAGTGTTTGCAACAGGCTGGAAAGCCTTGAAATGAAGGCCCCCTGTTGCACTAGCGGCCGGAAAGTCAGGCGCCAGACAGCGCCTTTCAGCCCGATCTGTTCGGCACGGGTGGTGGCCGCCCGGTCGACTTCAGCGAGGTGTGCCATGGGCAGTTCGGTTGTGGTTTCCAAAACCTGGCTCAGGGGCCGGGTATCCAGCGTGCCCTCCTGCAGGTCCAGCAGATCGACCAGATGCTGGGAGTCACGGTAGGATTCATCCTGGTTGCGGAAGGGCTGCCGGGTGGGTTGATCCAGGGCCATGACACAGGCGTGATCGCCTTCTATCCGGTCCACCGCCCGCGTTCCAAGCCCCATGACCATCCTCACCATGCCGGCCTTGGGGTCCATCGTATGGTCCCAGG
Source organism: Marinobacter sp. (assembly GCA_033721715.1). GTDB lineage: Bacteria > Pseudomonadota > Gammaproteobacteria > Pseudomonadales > Oleiphilaceae > Marinobacter. The sequence continues at coordinate 4,014 of JAWWAM010000275.1, read as the reverse complement.
CGAAGGTGTTGCGGGATACGCCCACACCTGCCGCATCCGGCAGGTAGTAACGGCCATGGAAGCGGCCATTGACGCGCTGAATCAGCAATGCCATGGGTTCTTCCCGCTGATCCAGCCCCCGTTGTCTGCGGTAGCGCAGCGCATCTTCACTCATGGAGGAGGCATAGACCTTACGAATGGCATTTTCGAGAGCCTTCAGGCGTTGCTCGGGCGCCCCCTGATTGACCAGGAAGACGCTCTCGTACTTTCCGGCAAAGGCGTTGCCGAAACCATCTTCCTGCAGGCTTGATGACCGTACCAGGATTGGGTACTGGCCATAATGATCCAGCAGCCGCTCCAGTTCGCTACGGATTTCATCAGGGAACTGGCCGGCCAATATGCCCTCTCTCAGGGCTGGAGCCTCGGTCAGGTAGCCTGCTTCAGAGCGCTGGCGCATGGTCGAGGGCCACAGCCCGTTGTGCACCAGAAAAGCGTAGTAGGCGTCGGTGCCGAGATAACTGGAATCATGGGGCTCCAGATGCTGCTGCCACAGCTCGGGCGCTTCCTTAAGCAGAATGTTCCGGGCCAGCAGCATGCCGGTTGCCTTGCCACCGATGTAGCCGCTACCCACCAGCCGGGCGCGGATACTGAGCAGGTCTTCCAGCGACAGGTAGCGCCGTGCCAGTGCCAGTATCTGCGGGTCCCTGCTGATCATTACCTGCAGCACCTGCTCCTGTAAGTCGGCAATGCAGCCTTCATCCTGTTCAGAGATCGCCCGGCTGGCTTCCTGGAACAGGCGGTCCCAGTAGTCCAGCAGCGGCTGCCGGTGCAGGTGTTCCAGTTCAAGGCTGGCCTGTAGCCGGGTGGCGTCGCTGCTGTCAGTAATGGGCTCGAACCGGCCGTCCTGTTCCCGGTGAGGGAGAAACATGGTGGGTGATTGCCGGCGCCAGGCCTTGATAGGGTGGATCTGGACATTGTCGCCGTGGCGATGCACGTCAATCATGACCTGTGTTGTTTCACGGATACGATCCAGCGTCATGCGGGAGTGTCGGTCCGGATGCAGAGCGAACCAGGCTACGGTGTCCAGCTCAAACAGAAACGGGCACACCACCCGGAAGAAATTGCCCACCATGGTATCGGTGGCCCAGGCGTTCAGCAGTTCGCTGAGGCTGTCACACACGTAAAAGGCGCCCCGTCCGTGCTGTTCGATCAGGTGCCAGACTCTGCTGGTAAAGCTTTCAAAGCCACCCAGCGCATCAATCTCGATGGTGCGGACCGCCGGGTGCTGTTCGATAATGGGCGGGTGCTCGCCAAAACGAAGATAAATGATCTGCCGGCCGGTATCGGCGGCAGCATTCAGGAAGGGATGCACGAACCGGCGATAGTCATTGAGATCAGAAACCCGCCAGACCACGTTATCGCCAATGCGTAAGCCATCAAGAACCTCATCCAGCCCGCTCAGGCCGGTGGAGACCCGGTCTGCAGGCTGGAGAGGCTCGTCGCTGCTCATGGCCGGATCAGATAACGCCCATTGCGTTCATTGCTCTGGCAACCCTGAGGAACCCGGCCACGTTGGCGCCCAGTACGTAGTTGCCTTCGGAGCCGAACTCGGCGGCGGTTTCATAACAGTTCTTGTGGATATCAATCATGATTTCCTCAAGCCGCCTCTGGGTATGATCAAAGGTCCAGCGATCGCGGCTGGCGTTCTGTTGCATTTCCAGTGCGGAGGTGGCAACACCACCAGCGTTGGCAGCCTTCCCGGGGCCATAGGCCAGTTTCGCATTCTGGAAAATATCAATGCCTTCTGGCGTGGTGGGCATGTTGGCGCCTTCGGCGACAGCAATACAACCGTTTTCAACGAGAGTCTTGGCGTCTTTGCCATTGAGTTCGTTCTGGGTGGCGCAGGGGAGGGCCACGTCGCAGGGAACAGTCCAGATATTACCGCCCTTCACATAGTTCGCATCCTTGTGGAATTCAGTGTAGGTGCTGATGCGACGACGTTCCACTTCCTTGATGCGCCGGAGAGTCTGCAGGTCGATGCCTTTCTCGTGCACGATCATGCCGCCGGAGTCGGAGCAGGCGATCACCTTGGCACCCAGTTCGTGAGCCTTTTCGATGGCGTAGATGGCGACGTTACCGGAGCCGGAAACGACCACGGTTTTGCCGTCGAGAGAATCGCCCCGGGCTTTGAGCATTTCATGGGTGAAGAAAACGGTGCCGTACCCGGTGGCTTCGGTGCGTGCGCAACTACCGCCCCATTCCAGTCCTTTGCCTGTCAGCACGCCCGACTCGTAACGGTTGGTGATGCGCTTGTATTGGCCGAACAGGTAGCCGATCTCACGGCCCCCTACGCCAATGTCGCCGGCAGGGACATCGGTGTATTCGCCCAGATGGCGATAGAGTTCGGTCATCAGGCTCTGGCAGAAGCGCATGATTTCATCATCTGACCGGCCCTTGGGATCGAAGTCGCTGCCGCCTTTGCCGCCGCCGATGGGCAGGCCGGTGAGGGCGTTCTTGAAGATCTGTTCGAAACCCAGGAACTTGATGATGCCCAGGTAAACCGACGGGTGAAAGCGCATGCCGCCTTTATAGGGTCCCAGGGCGCTGTTGAACTCGACACGGAAGGCACGGTTGATGTGGATCTCGCCGCTGTCGTCCTGCCAGGGCACCCGAAAAATGATCTGGCGCTCGGGCTCACAGATGCGCTGGATGATTTTCTTGTCGGCAAATTCGGGGTATTTCACCAGCACAGGGCCAAGCGTCTCCAGAACTTCATGGACAGCCTGGTGAAATTCACTTTCACCCGGGTTGCGGTGCAGTACGTCCTGGAAGATGGGTTCCAGCTTTTCATCAAGGTTTGCAGTCATATGGGTAAAGCCCTCGGAATACGCGTATTGAGCGCCGTAGAACGGCGGCTGCACAAAGAAAAAGGGTAATGATTCCACCACAGGGGTGCGTATTTTGGCAAGCGGCATGAATTTTTAGATGTACCGGAAATACTCCTAAAGGGGTGCGGCATTGTGTCTCAAGCCACGGTCGGGGCGGCGCCATACAATTGTACCTGTCGAACCGACTATGCAGTGACTCATGCAGCCATAAGGACCCCCTCGAAATGGTAATCAGATATCTGGCTCGTTGTATCGGCCTGAGCCTGGCCGGTTGTGCCATTAGCCCGTTCGTTCAGGCAGAAACCGAACCAGCGGGCCAGCTTTTAATCCGGGTGACCGAGGGCCGTTCAGCGGAGATGGCCCGGATGAACAAAGCGGCGGTGACGCCCGAACCCGTGGAGCGCTTGTCGGCCAACCCCTCAGTCTCACTCTCGCGTATGGGAGGCCGGGGGCTGGAGCCGGTGGTCAGGGGCCAGAGCCAGGAACGTGTGGACGTACTGCTGGATGGTATCCGGGTGGAGGGAGCCTGCCCCAACCGTATGGACCCGCCAACCAGTCGCCTGAGTTTGGCACTGGCGCCGGTGCTGGAGGTGCGCACCAGCAACCAGACCCTGCGCTGGGGCCCGATAACAGGCGGGCAGGTGGTTGCAACCACTGCTGCCCCAGCCTTCGACGGCTCCAGTACGACGGGCCACGTGACGATTGCCGGTGCTGACAATGGCGATGGCAGGCTGATTAACGGGAGCGCGGCTGTTGGCAACGATAGTGCCTGGCTCAGGCTGGCGGGCGGTTACGATGAGGCCGAGGATTACGAGGACGGCGACGGCGATGAGGTCCGCACCGGCTACAAGAACTCGGAAGCTCGCCTGGACGCGGCCTGGAAGGCAGACAACGGGTTCTATATCAAAGGGCTGGTGAGCCGTCAGGAAGAACGGGATGTGAAATACGCGGGCTCAGGCATGGATGCGCCGGAAACCGATACCGATATCCTGCGCCTGGAACTCGGGTCACCGGTGGCGGATGGCGACTGGAGCCTGCTGGCCTGGCAGGCCGACGTCGACCACATTATGGATAACTTCAGTCTTCGTGATGCCATGATGAAAATGCTCACTGCGTCGGAGACTGAAACCCGGGGCTTTCGGTTGAC
>JAWWAM010000274.1:0-4552 GCA_033721715.1 Marinobacter sp. | reverse complement strand
TCCCGGAGGTTGGGAATCAGTACTGAATCAACGGCGGAGTAGACCCCTTCGAGCGCCGGCCCGGTATCGTACACAAGTACCTGATCCTTATCCCGCACCATCACCGACAACCCCTGCCCCACATCCCACACCCAGAGCTCAGGTGTATCTACCGGTGTATTCTGTGCACCAGACCGCGAATCGGCGACAAGAGCAACTACTCCCCAGATTCCCACCAGGCAGACCGTTGCCATGCGAAAACCACGGAACGGCACCAACAACGCCAACATCACCACAGCGGTCAGCAACAGAAGTACCGGCACGCCCGGGGCAGGCATTGTAACGTCGACCTCCGTCAGCCATGACAGCCCCTTCCAAAGCACGCCAAACACCAGATCAAGAACGCCTGCAACGATGCTATCGGCCGCCGGGGTAACCAACATGACAAGCGCCCCGAGCACGAGGAGCGGCATGACCACGAGCGAGACCCAGGGAATCGCAAAGAGGTTCGCCACAAAGCCAATGACTACCTGGGACTGACCCAGAACCTCCAGAATCGGCCAGAGCGCAGCGAACACAGCCACCTGGGCCAGCAACAACCCGCGAAGCCAACCGGCTTGGCGCAGACGAAGGCTGAACAGCAGTACCAGAACGGAAACCGCCCCGAATGAAAGCCAGAACCCCTGATCAAGCGGGGAGAACGGATCACTCAGCAAGACGACAACCAGGGCTCCGAGCAACCCTGTAAAAGCCCCCGCCTTCCGTGCCCCCAACAAAACCCAGCCAGCGATGACCACCATGATCAATGCCCGCCTGGTGGGCACAGAAAACCCTGCCGCAAGCGCATAGGCGAGGCTGGCAACTGACACGCAGAAAAACACCAGCCACCGCAATCTATGAGGTGATACATGGCGCTGAGGCAGCCAGAGCAATAATCGGCGGCAGAGAAAGCCGGCGCCGGCTGCCACCAGCCCCAGGTGCAACCCTGAAATGGCCACCAGATGAATAGTGCCGGTCGCTTTGAGAACCTCCCAGTGGCCGGGCTCCATGTGCCCGCGGTAGCCGATCATCAGCGAGGTGATAAGCGGGAAATGCCGGGCGTTCGCAAGCCGTTCCGAGGTCTCGCTGACCAGGCGGTTACGCCAGCGGTGGTAGCGACATTGGAGCTGACAGTCAAAACTGCGGTCCTGAGCCAGGCTGCGTATGGTGCCGGTAGCGCCGAATCCCTTTCGGTACAGCCAGGATTCGTAACGAAAGCCCACAGGATTCACGGACCCATGGGGACGTTTAAGGACCACCTTCAGTCTCAACTGCTGAGGGACACTCGTTGTTGCCGTTTCGCCATACCAGGCAAGACGCACTTTCCGCGGCAACCCTGGCGAACCCTGCGCTTTAAAATCCGCTGGCAGGTGCCATTCGTTCACACAGAAAGCAAAACGGACACTGCCGAAGCTGCCGTGGGAAGGTACGTCACAGAGATAACCGGACACCTCCAGCACCTCCCCTTCCAGACTGGCCGGAAGAGTGTCGTGTTGGCGGATATCCGCCTGCCAACACGCCCAGATCATTCCAGCGAGACCGCAGGCAATGATTATCGCCAGCCCGCGGAGTACTGGTGAGCCAGCCAGCCTCAGGATGCAAAGCGTGATTACCATCGCGGTAATCAGCCAGAGCAAAGGTGGTAAGACCGCAAGGCTATACAGTAAGATAACGCCGCAGGCGAAGCCCGCGAGGCCAATCCTGGCCATAAAACTTCCGGACAATCCTTGTCCCCCTGATAGTTGGTCTTCTCCGGGCGCCGCAAATTCCCGGAACCATCATTCTGAGCAGGCAGAACTTCCCGATGCCAAAGAAGTTCATGAAACGCTATCTACCATCGCCGGAAAAAGTGCGCGCGATCGAATCGCTACACTTTCTTGGCGATATCCTTCATGAACCCAATTTATGGCACATTAACCGGCACAGCGTTGCCCGCGCATTCCTGGTGGGCATCTTTCTCGCATTTATCCCCATGCCCTTCCAAATGCTGGCGGCGGCTTTCTTTGCCATCTGGTTCAATGCCAATCTGCCGCTTTCAGTGGTGCTGGTGTGGATCAGCAATCCCGTAACCATGCCCCCGATGTTCTATTTCAACTACAAGGTCGGGGCCTGGATTCTGGACAGGCCAGTGCTGAATTTCGAATTCCAGCTGTCCTGGTCCTGGCTCAGCGGGCGACTCCTGGACATTGGCATTCCGCTTTACCTGGGGTCACTGCTGGTCGCCACGCTATCGGCCTGCCTGGCCTATCTCCTCATCCAGTTCCTGTGGCGGCGCAAGGTTCGCTCTGACTGGCAGGAGCGTCGCTCGGTACGCATCCAACATCGACGAATGGCGAGGCGGGCGCAGCGAGAACGGGCCAGCGACAATCAAAGCTCCTGAAACAGTTCCCCCTGTTCCAGCCGTAACACCCGCCCAAGACTCCTTGCCATCTTCATATCGTGAGTGACCAAAACAAAGGCGATACCAATCTGATCCCGCAGTGACTCAATGAGGTCGCGAACGCCCTCTCCTGTCTGCTCGTCCAGATTACCGGTCGGCTCGTCCATCAGCACACACTCGGGCTCGTTCACCAGGGCACGGGCAATGGCCACCCGCTGGCGCTCACCGCCGGAAAGTTCACCGGGTTTGTGGGCCAGTCTATGCCCCAGGCCAACACGCTCCAGGATGGCACTCGCCTTCGCCGACGCCGGTTTTACTCCCAGCCCTCCCAGGGCGCAGGGCATCATTACGTTCTCCAGCGCCGAAAACTCGGGGAGCAGGTGGTGGAACTGATAGACAAACCCCAGGTGACGGTTCCGGAAACGGGCGCGCCCGGCCTCACTCATGCGATGAATGTCCTGGCCGCAGATGTCGATGTGTCCTGAGGAGGGCTTGTCCAGCCCCCCGAGAAGATTCAGCAGCGTTGTTTTACCAGCACCACTGCTGCCAACAATACCAACGCTTTCCCCAGCCGATACCCGCAGCGAAATATCCGAGAAAATCGTGAGCTTTCCGGGGCCTTCATTGTAGGTACGGGTGACCTTCTCACAGTCAATCACCCGGGCCTTTTCCTTGTTCTCGGTTGCTGAATCACTCATAACGTAAAGCCTCCGCCGGATCGACGCGTGATGCACGCCAGGCCGGATAAATCGTTGCAAGCAGGCTCAGGGCAAGGCCGGCCCCGCTGATAATCCACACGTCCTGCCATTGCAACTGGGACGGCAGGTAGCTGATGAAATACACATCCGCGCTGAGGAACTGATGCCCCATGAACTCTTCCAGCCAGGCGATGAATCCGCTGATGTTATAGGCGCCAAAGACGCCCAGCGCTGTCCCCACAATCGTACCGGTAATACCGATAACGGCGCCCTGAACGATGAAGATTCGCATGACCCTGCCAGGAGTGGCCCCCATGGTCCGCAGGATGGCTATATCCGCCGTTTTGTCAGTCACCACCATGACCAGGGTAGAAACGATATTGAAGGCCGCTACCGCAACGATAAACATCAGCAGCAGGCCAATCATGGTTTTTTCCATTCGGATGGCCTGGAAGAGGTTGCCGTGGGTACGGGTCCAGTCTGAAATGTAGTGACGACCACTGAGTTCTGTGGCTACTTCCCGGGCCACATTCGGAGCCTGGAACAGATCGTCCACCAGCAGACGCACCCCCTCAGCCTTGCCTCCGGTGCGCATGAGCTTGGAGGCGTCGTCCATGTGAATCAGGGTGTAGTTGCCATCCAGTTCAGCCCCGACGCTAAACACACCCTTGACTGTAAACCGTTTCAGTCGTGGCAATACACCGGCGGGTGTCACCGAAGCCTCTGGCAGTACCACGGTCACCTTGTCACCAATTTGCAGCCGCAGTGCAGACGCCATGAGTTTACCGATGATAATACCGAACTCCCCCGGCCGGAGGTCATCAAGGCCGCCCTCGAGCATGTGATTTTCTATGATCGATACGCTTCGCTCCTGTTCCGGCAGAATGCCATTGAGCATAACCCCGCGGACGTCGCCCCCACCGGTCACCATGCCCTGCCCCTGGATATAGGGCGCTGCGGCAATTACGGAGGGGTGCTGCTCAACCCTGCGGTCCACATCTTCCCAATCCTGCAGCGCACCGTCGGCCTGGATGGTGGCGTGGGGCACCATACCCAGAATCCGCTGCTTGAGTTCGCGGTCAAAACCGTTCATCACCGACAGAACAATGATCAGTACCGCGACACCGAGCATCAGGCCGATCATGGAAGTGAGTGATATGAATGAAATAAAGTGATTACGTCGTTTGGCTGCGGTGTACCGCAAACCAACATAAAGTGATAAGGGTCTGAACATTGGGAGGAGCCTGTCGCTACCTTCTGGTCTGTCGAATATCCTGCCCCGATACGACGCGGCAGGAAGCTGCTAAACTTCTATCATCAAACAATAATACCGCGTTCTGGAGCCCCGATGCCTGCAACGACACCCCATAACAACCCGGAAGAGATCTCGTCTGACCGCCGGGACTTTTTTCGTATCAGCGATCATATTGGCCTGGAAATCCGCAAGCTCGACCCC
>JAWWAM010000273.1:0-4570 GCA_033721715.1 Marinobacter sp. | reverse complement strand
TCCGGCAGGAGGATGAACGGCCCGTGGCTTGATCGCACTATGCATGAAAGCGATTACCACGGAAATCTTCCGTTCCCGACAAAAACAATCTTTCACTACCAGGGTGTAAGCGAGGCATGATGATCAAAAACCCGGACTGGTGGCGTGGCGCCGTCATTTACCAAGTTTATCCACGCAGTTTCTACGATTCCAACGGCGATGGTATCGGTGATTTGCCCGGGGTTACCGCAAAGCTGGATTACATCGCCAGCCTGAACGTAGATGCCATCTGGCTGTCGCCGTTCTTTACCTCGCCCATGAAAGATTTTGGCTACGACGTTTCAGACTATCGCGACGTAGACCCGATATTCGGCACCATTGAAGATTTCGACGAACTGATTGCCGAGGCCCACAAGCGCGACCTCAAGATCATGATTGACCAGGTTTTGAGCCACTCGTCGGACCAGCACCGCTGGTTTGTTGAAAGCCGCGCCAGCCGCGACAACCCCAAATCGGACTGGTATGTCTGGGCAGATCCACGAAAAGACGGCACGCCACCCAATAACTGGCTTTCAGTCTTTGGTGGGTCTGCCTGGGCCTGGGACAGCCGGCGCAAGCAGTACTACCTTCACAACTTCCTGGCCAGCCAGCCCGACCTGAACTTCCACAACCCCGACGTGGTGGCGCAGGTACTGTCAGACGTCAAGTTCTGGCTTGACCGGGGTGTGGACGGATTCCGCCTCGACGCCATCAACTTCTGTTTCCATGACCCCAAGCTGCGAGACAATCCTCCCAGCGATGCGGTTGCCGAAGGGTCCATTGGTGTGCGCAAGGAAAACCCCTACGCCTACCAGTTCCACAAATACGACAAGACTCGCCCGGAAAACCTGGCCTTCCTGCAGCGCCTGCGGGCCCTGCTGGACCAGTATCCGGGAACCACTACCGTTGGGGAAATCGGAGACGATAATTCCCTCGATACCATGGCGGAATACACCGGTGGCGGCGACAAGCTCCACATGGCCTATTCGTTTGACCTGCTGACCGAGCAACGTGGCGCCGACTTTTTCCGGAAAACCGTCGACTCCATCGAAAAGAAACTCACCGACGGCTGGCCGTGCTGGGCGATTGGCAACCACGACGTCGCCCGCGTGGCGAGCCGTTGGGAAGCGGGCTCTGCGCAGCAACTGAAAGCCTATATGGCCATGCTGCTGACGCTGCGTGGCAGTGTCTGTATCTACCAGGGCGAGGAGCTTGGCCTCACCGAGGCAGAGCTGGAATACCACGACCTGGTGGATCCTTACGGCATCAATTTCTGGCCGGAATACAAGGGCCGGGACGGCTGCCGGACCCCGATGGTATGGCACCACCGGGAAACCCACGGCGGTTTCTCCGATGCACGCCCGTGGCTGCCGGTTTATGATGAACACTACAATGCCGCAGTGGCTGTCCAGCATGACGAAGATAATTCCATCCTGCAGGCGTATCGCGCTTTCCTGGGATGGCGTGCGCAGCAGCCGGTTCTGCTCAAGGGTGACATCGAATTTCAGAAAAGCCCGAAAGAAACCCTGGTGTACACCCGCAGCTATGAGGGTGAGACCTTGCTGGTGGCCCTGAACCTGACCGACAAGGCGGTTCGGGTAACCGCTCCAGCTCCCGGCCAGACACTCGCAGGTACCCCTGATTTTGTCGGGGGCACCTGGAGCGGCCGGCAACTTGATCTGCAGCCATGGGGTGTCGAGATTGCCTCACTCTGACCCCCTGTTTCCATAGACCAAACAAGAAGACATACGTTATGGCCAGCGTCACACTACGAAACATCTGCAAGAGTTATGACGACACCCAGGTCACCCGCAACGTGAACCTGGATATCGACGACGGCGAGTTTGTAGTCTTTGTCGGCCCCTCCGGGTGCGGCAAGTCCACCCTTCTGCGCATGATCGCAGGGCTTGAGGACATTACTTCCGGCGACCTGTACATCGGTAATGACAAGGTCAACAATCTGCCGCCCAAGGAACGGGAAGTAGGCATGGTGTTCCAGTCCTATGCCCTGTACCCCCACATGAACGTGGCAGAAAACATGGCTTTCGGCCTCAAACTGGCCAAAACCAACAAGGCCGAGATTGACCGTCGCGTTAACGATGCCGCCAAGTTGCTCCAGCTCGACAACCTGCTGGAACGCAAACCCAAGGACCTGTCCGGCGGGCAGCGCCAGCGGGTTGCGATTGGCCGCACCATCGTGCGGGAACCGACGGTATTCCTGTTCGACGAGCCCCTGTCGAACCTGGACGCCTCCCTGCGGGTGCAGATGCGCATCGAGATTTCACGACTGCACAAACGCCTGGACGCCACCATGGTGTACGTAACTCACGATCAGGTGGAAGCCATGACCATGGCCGACAAGATCGTCGCCCTGGACAACGGCACCATCGCCCAGGTAGGCAAGCCCATGGAGCTCTACCACTACCCTGCCACCCGGTTTGTGGCCGGGTTTATCGGATCGCCGAAAATGAACTTCATCCACTGCACTGTCGACAACGCCAGCAGCCAGTCCGTCACCGTAACCCTTCCTGGCAAGCACTCCCTCGAGCTGCCCATCAACGGCCACGAACTGGTGGCCGGCGATACTGTCAGCCTGGGGGTTCGCCCCGAGCACCTCACCACCGGCGACGAAGCCGACATGTACATGGACGGCGAAGTCACCGTGGTTGAACGACTGGGCTACCAGACACTCGTGCACATGGACGTTAACGGCGTGGACGGTGTTATCACCATGCGCACAGACGGCGGCGACCCAATCCAGGAAGGCACCAAAGTCACTCTGGGATTCAACGCCATCAAGTGCCACCTGTTCCGCGAAGACGGCAACGCCTGCCCCCGCCTGTACCGTGAACCCTGCATTGACTTCTGATCTGCTCTGAAGGTTTTCAGGGGTCGGTTCCGTCACGTACCGGCCCTTTTTTTTGCCTTTCCGATCCCACTGTGATCCGACCTGACCGCTACACAGGCCGGTAGGTGCTCCCGAAACACGCTGTGAATACGTCCGTGTACGCTCGGCTCCGCCATCCATGGCTCCGCACGGTTTCGGGAGAACCTCCGCTACTGTCCAGCGATCACGAAAATAAAAAAAGCCCGGTCAGCAGGGGGGATTAGCCTGACCGGGTCGCGAAGTGCAATTAAGGAAGACGCATTTCTCGCGGAAGAGCCGCCCGGGAACGTCCGTGGCAGCGAAGGAGAACAATCAACAACACGCCAGTGGCATCATCCTTTGACGCCACCAGCAGTGAGCCCGCCAACAATCCATTTCTGGCAGTAAAGGAAGATCAACGTGATGGGCAGCCCCGAGAGCACTGCTGCGGCGGCAAAATCGCCCCACAGGTAGTTCTGCTCGTAGAGGTACTGTTGCGCCCCCACCGCCAGGGTCAGCTTGTCGGTGTCCACCAGCAACACGGATGCCATCGGGTATTCCATGATGGTCATGATGAACGCCAGGATGAACACCACCACCAGGATCGGCACGGACAGCGGCAGCAGGATGTAGCGGAACGCCTGCCAGGTGGTGGCGCCATCTACAATCGCCGCCTCCTCCAGGGAGCGGTCTATGGAATCGAAGTAGCCCTTGATGGTCCAGATATGCAGTGCCATGCCCCCTAGAGACGCGACAATCACCGCACCGTGGGTATTCAGCCCCAGCCAGCTGACGTGGTTGCCTATCTTGTCGAACAGGGCGTATAGCGCCACCAGGGACAGCACCGGCGGGAACATCTGGAAGATCAGCATCGACTTGAGCACAAAGCCCTTGCCCGCAAACCGCATGCGGGCGAAGGCATAGGCGCTGGTGGTGGACAATGCCAGGATCAGCACCGCGGAGACCACTGCAATCTTGATGGAGTTCCACAGCCACAGCAGCACGGGGAATGGCGGCTGGGTTACCGTGCCGTCTTCACCGGTGTAGGGAATGCCGAGCGCCAGATACCAGTGCTCCAGTGAAGGATTCTCCGGCAGCAGGCTACCGGAGGCGAAGTTACCACTGCGGAAGGAGATGGAGATCACCATCAGCAATGGAAATAGAATAATCGCGATGAACCCCAGCATCCCCAGATGGGATGCCAGAACGCGATACTTGGTGGAGCGGGGTTGAACCATCGCCACGGGTAGCTCCTTATACTCTGACTTTGGACAGTTTGAGGTTGATCAGCGAAAGGGCGCCAACCACCAGGAAGATGGCTGTGGCAATCGCTGCCGCCAGGCCAAAGTTCTGTCCGGAATCCTGGAACGCAATTCGGTAGGTGTAACTTACCAGCAGGTCTGTGGTGCCTGCGGGCGTGCTCGCACCGATAATGTCGGGTGCGCCACCGGTCAACAGGGCGATCAGGACGAAGTTGTTGAAATTGAATGCAAAGCTTGCAATCAACAGCGGCATCAGCGGTTTGATGATCAGTGGCAGGGTGACGTTGAACAGGTTGTTCACTGGCCCTGCCCCGTCCATGGCGGATGCCTCGTAAAGATCCTTGGGAATGGCCTGCAACAGCCCCATGGAGAGCAGCATCATGTAGGGATAGCCAAGCCAGGTGTTCACGATCAGGATCATGGT
>JAWWAM010000272.1:0-4590 GCA_033721715.1 Marinobacter sp. | reverse complement strand
CTCCGCCCTTGATCCGGCAGCGATTAAAGCGGTAGAGGCTGCGGTGAGGGAGTTTCATCAGCGGGGAACCCGCATCGTGATGACGACTCACGACCTCCATCAGGCCAGGCGCCTCGCCGGGGATGTACTGTTTCTTTCTGGCGGCAAAGTGCGCGAACACACCCCCGCTGAAACCTTCTTCAACGGGCCCGTTTCGCGAGAGGCGCAAGCGTATATTGCCGGCGAACTGGTCGAGTAAGGCGGCTCTGGGTACGCCAGGAGAAAAACAAGATGACAAAGATGGTAAACCTGTTGTTCGCCGGCGTGACCGGCCTGGGCCTGGCGTTCACCGCGTACGCCGGCGACTACATCACCCTCGCCTCGACAACCTCCACCGAAAACTCGGGACTGTTCGACGCTGTTGTACCAAAGTTTGCAGAGGCCACCGGCATTGAAGTGCGGGTGGTAGCGGTGGGCACCGGGCAGGCATTTGAAATCGCCCGCCGGGGCGACGCGGACAGCCTTCTGGTGCACGATACCACCGGCGAGCAACGCTTTGTCGAGAACGGTCACGCCAGCGAACGGGCCGATGTCATGTACAACGACTTCGTGTTGATTGGCCCTGCCGCTGATCCGGCGAATATCCGTGGAGCGCAAAGCGCTGCCGAAGCATTCGCGGCGATCGCCAATGCCGCAGCGCCCTTCACTTCACGCGGCGATGACAGCGGCACCCATCGCGCCGAGCTACGCCTCTGGGAAAATGCGGGCGTCGAACCCGACCGCGACTGGTACCGTGAACTGGGCAGCGGCATGGGGCCAACGCTCAACACCGCCGCCGCCATGAACGCCTACGTACTGTCGGATCGCGCCACCTGGGTGGCCTTTGGCAACCGTCAGAACCTGACGCTGCTTTTTGAAGGTGACGACGTGCTGTTCAACCAATACGGCAGCTTGTTGCTCTCCGAAGAGAAGCACCCGCATCTCAAGCATGATCTGGCCAGGCAGTGGCACGACTGGCTGATTTCCGGGGAGGGCCAACAAGCGATTACCCACTTCAGGGTAGACGGCCAACAACTGTTTTTCCCGAATGCCAAATAGGCTAATCTCTTCCTGTCCCCGTAAATATTCCATTCTGCGGTGTCCCTGAAACGGCTATAACAAAAATGATGATTGATCCCCTGCTTCCCGACCCCAAAGATCCCCGGCTCTCCCGCGCTGTTGAAGGTGTTGATGAACACGGACAGTCGAAATCGATCAGCGTGATCGAAGAGCGCCCTCTGACCATCTATCTGAACAGCCAGGAAATCGTCACGGCCATGACCATCGGCGATCACCCGAAATATCTGGCGCTCGGTTTCCTCCTGAATCAGGGAATGCTGCGTGACACCGACCAGGTCACCGGGATTGACTACGACGAAGAACTGGAAGTCGCTGTGGTCCGCACCGCAGGTGTCACTGATGTGGAGGACAAGCTGGAGAAGAAAACCCGTACCTCCGGATGCGCCGTGGGCACTGTATTTGGTGACATGATGGCCGGGCTTGATGGATTACAGTTGCCGGACACGCCGGTGCACACCAGTACCTTTTACGACCTTTCCTACCAGATTAACCACACCCCCAGCCTGTATATGGAGACCGGCGCCATTCATGGCACCGCTTTGTGCCAGGGACTTCAGGTTCTGGCGTACATGGAGGATGTCGGGCGCCATAACGCCGTCGACAAAATTGCAGGCTGGATGCACTTAAACGGCATCACTGCGGCAGATAAAGTCCTCTACACCACTGGGCGCCTGACCTCCGAAATGGTCATTAAAACCTCCCTGATGGGCATTCCCACACTGATCAGCCGGTCGGGCTTCACCGCCTGGGGTGTGGATATTGCCCGGCAGGTGGGGCTGACGCTGATAGGCCGGATGCGGGGCAAGAAATTCACCTGTCTGAGCGGCCAGCACCGGCTAGTGTTCGATCAGGACCTGTCGCAAATTCCCGATGAAGATAAAAAAATGCGTCGAAAAGGGGCAGAACATGACTGAGTGTGCCGTCATTCTGGCCGGCGGCCAGGCGAACCGCATGGGCGGTGGCGACAAAGGACGATTGATGCTGGGCGATCAGTCACTGATCGAGCGTGTCATCGAACGGATCACGCCCCAGGTCGACGCTGTGGTACTGAATGCCAATGGGGATCTGAGCCGGTTTGATGACCTGGGTTTGCCCGTGGTGGCCGACTCAATTGGTGATTTTCCGGGCCCGTTGGCCGGTGTACTCGCCGGTATGGACTGGGCCGCCGAACACGGCCATGAATGGCTGATCAGCGTGGCGGCGGATACCCCCTCGTTCCCCCGGGATCTGGCTAAGCGGTTGGCCGGGCATGATACCCCGGTGGTGCTGGCAGCTACGCCGGATCCGGAACGCGGGAGATTGCCCCAACCCACCTTTGGCCGCTGGCAGGTGGCGTTGCGGCATGAGCTGCGAGCCGCGCTGAATGACGGCGTACGGAAGATTCGCCAATGGACACAGGCTCAGGGTGAGACCCTGGTGGTGTTTGGCGAGGACGACTTTTTCAACATCAATACACCGGAAGACCTGGCTTGGGCGGAGCAGCACCTGAAGTGAACGTCATAGGCATTGTGGGCTGGAAAAACTCCGGTAAAACCACGCTGGCCGCCGCTCTGATTCGCGAGCTGTCCGCCAGGGGATTTACGGTTAACTCGATCAAGCACGCCCACCACATGGTGGATGTGGACCAACCCGGAACGGACAGTTACAAACACCGTGACGCCGGCGCCCGGGAGGTCCTTCTGGCGGGAGGGCAGCGTTTCGCCATCATGCACGAACTTCGAGGCGCCGCAGAGCCGACCCTGGATGAATTGCTGGGCCGTCTGGGCCCCTGTGACTGGGTGGTGGTTGAGGGCTTCAAAACCCATTCACATCCCAAGATAGAAGTGCACCGAAAGGAAAGCTCGCGTTCCCCCCTCTACCCGGAGGACGCCAATATTATTGCGGTAGCGGCAGACTATGCTGCAGATTTTTCGGGGCCCGTTTTCGATATGAACGATGTACCCGCAATCGCTGACTTTATTCTGAGCCCTGAAAACCATGAACGATACGACCAGCAACGGAAAAGCGATGAAACCGCTTCGTAATGACTGCTTTGCCCTGCCCCCCGGGGTCAACTGGACGCCGGTGGAAGAGGCCCTGGACCGTTTACGCTCACGGCTGCACCCAGTGGTAGGGGTGGATCGCGCTGTCCCGCTGTCACAGGTGAATGGCCGAATACTGGCAAGCGACGTGTTTGCCCCCCGCGCCCATCCCCCCAGCAACAATTCTGCGGTCGATGGCTATGCACTTGCAGGACCGATAACCGAAGTGCCCTGCGCCCTGCCTCTGGTGGACGGTCGCAGTGCCGCCGGGGGGCCATATACCGGGCAGGTCCCCAAAGGCCATGCCATCCGGATTCTGACCGGCGCGGTCATACCGGCCGGCACCGATACTGTGGTCCTGGAAGAAGACTGTGACGTTAAAGACGGGCAGCTACATCTGAACGGCACGCTGAAAGCGGGCGCCAACGCCCGGAAGGCCGGAGAGGACATTCAGGCTGAAGAGCGGATCCTCACGGCCGCAACCCGTCTGACCCCCACCCAGATTTCCGTGCTGGCCAGTGTTGGAGTCGGCGCAGTCGACGTCTATCAGCGGCTTCGCGTCGGAGTGCTGTCCACCGGTGACGAGGTGAAACCAGTCGGCTCAACCGTCACCGACTGGCAGATCTACGATGCGAATCGCCCGATGCTGAGCGCCATGGTCACGCAGCTTGGCTATGAACTGGTGGACCTGGGACATGTGCTGGACCGGGCCGAGGACGTCAGGGAAGCGTTGGAGCGCGGTGCCGAGCAGTGCGATCTGATCCTGACCAGTGGCGGCGTTTCAGCAGGGGACGAGGATCATGTGTCGAAAACCCTGAAAGCCCATGGTGAGATCAGCAACTGGCGCATCGCGATCAAGCCGGGCCGACCTCTCGCCCTGGCCATGTTCCAGGAGACGCCTGTGGTGGGTTTGCCGGGAAATCCGGTTGCCGCCTGGGTCTGCGCGCTCCGTTTTGGCGCTCCGGCGATGGCACTGCTGGCCGGCGGGGAATGGTTCGAACCCCGCAGCTATCTTCTGCCCGCCAACTTCTCCAAAAACAAGAAACCGGGTCGCAGCGAGATGTTGCGCGCCAGGGTCCGTGATGGCCAGGTTGAAGTATTCGGCTCTGAAGGCTCAGGCCGGGTGACCGGTCTGGCCTGGTCCGAGGGTATGGTGGAGCTGGATGAGAGCGCCCAACAGATAGAGCCGGGGACGCCCGTGCGGTTTATCCCCTACTCCAGCTTCGGGCTGTAATCACTCGTAGCCGCCGTGTACGGCAAAGGCCTCCAGCGAGGCATCTTGCGGGGCGCGGGAGCGATAGGTTTCCTCAACACCCAGCTCGGTCAGCGTACGGCTGACCATCAGCAGGGTATTCTCCTCGAAGTCCTCGCACATCCTGCGCATCTGGTCGATTTCTTCGCAGGCGACCGGATAGGCCGCATCAATGTCCGGCGCGCCGTAAACCTCGACAAAGGTTTGCGCCAGCGTCTG
>JAWWAM010000271.1:0-4603 GCA_033721715.1 Marinobacter sp. | reverse complement strand
GTGGCGGACCGTGCGCGGTACAGGTCAGAGTGGTAAACGTCGCTCAGCTTCTGGTCATTGGTGTAAGAGTGGATGGTGGTCATCAGGCCGCTCTCGATGCCAATCGTCCTGTGCAGCGCCTCAACGACCGGGGCCAGGCAATTGGTGGTGCATGAGGCGTTGGAAATAATGTGATGGTTCGCCGTCAGTATGTCGTCGTTGACCCCGTAAACGACCATGGCGTCGGCATCCGGAGAGGGCGCCGAGATGATGACCTTTCGGGCGCCGGCTTTGAGGTGTCCTTCAGCCTTGTCGCGGGAGGTGAACAGGCCAGTGCACTCGAACACCACGTCCACATGGTAGTCTTTCCAGGGTAGCTCTTCCGGGTTGCGGATAGCGGTAATGGCGATACGATCACCATTGACCGAAAGAGACTCGGCGTCGTGGCTTACAATGCCGCTGAAGCGGCCGTGCACGCTATCGTATTTCAGCAGGTGGGCATTGGTTTCGGCGTCGCCCAGATCGTTAATGGCGACAACCTGCATCTGGTCGCGGTAGTCATTTTCGTAAAGTGCGCGGAGAACATTGCGGCCAATGCGTCCGAAGCCGTTAATTGCGATGCGAATAGTCATGTTCTGGCTCCAAATCTGGTTGTTTATTGTTCATATCTGTTGGTGATGTAGTAAATATAACAACAAAAATTGGAGAATTGAATGATATTCGGGTGAAAGCGGTAAAAAAAGACAGTAAACTTACGGGAATTAAAAAGGCAATCACATAAAGAAATTCAGGAGACCCACTATGCACCCGACCGTAGACGCGGTTACCCGGCGTATCATCGAGCGCAGTCGTCCTACCCGCGAGGATTACCTGGGCCGGATGGCAGAGCTCAAGGCGCAATCGCCCCAGCGAAGCACGCTTTCGTGCGGCAACCTGGCGCACGGGTTCGCCGCCTGTAACCAGTCAGACAAGGACACCCTGAAGCTGATGAACAAGGCCAATGTGGCCATCGTGTCGGCATACAACGATATGTTGTCTGCCCATCAGCCTTATCACGACTTTCCGGATGTGATCCGTCAGGCTGCGCACGGCATGGGTTCGGTCGCCCAGTTTGCCGGTGGTACCCCGGCCATGTGTGACGGTGTCACCCAGGGGCAGCCTGGTATGGAACTGAGCCTGTTTTCCCGCGACACCATTGCCATGAGTACGTCGGTTGCGCTCAGCCACAATATGTTTGACGCCACTGTGTTACTGGGCATCTGCGACAAGATCGTGCCCGGACTGTTAATCGGTTCCCTGAGTTTCGGTTACCTGCCAACGATACTTATCCCGGCGGGGCCGATGCCATCCGGGCTGCCCAACAAGGAAAAACAACGCATCCGTCAGTTGTATGCGGAAGGCAAGATCGGCAGGGACGAGTTGCTTGAGGCAGAGTCAAAGTCTTACCACAGCCCGGGTACCTGTACCTTCTATGGCACCGCCAACAGCAACCAGCTTCTGGTGGAAGTCATGGGGCTGCACCTGCCGGGTGCGGCGTTCGTTAATCCGGGTACCCCGTTGCGGGACGAATTGACCCGTGCCGCCACCGAACAGGTGATCCGGCTTTCCAAGCCGCACGGCGGCACGCTCGGCCTGGGCGACATGATAGATGAGAAAAGCATCGTCAACGCGCTGGTGGCGCTGCTTGTCACCGGTGGCTCCACGAACCACACCATTCACTGGATCGCCATTGCTCGGGCCGCTGGCATTATCATCGACTGGAACGACTATTCCGAACTGTCGTCCGTGGTGCCCTCCATGACCCGCATCTACCCCAACGGTCAGGAAGATATAAATGCCTTCCACGAAGCCGGTGGTACACCCTTCCTGATCCGGGAGCTGCTTGGTGCTGGGTTCCTGCACAACGATGTTGAGACGGTCATCGGTCACGGCCTGGAACAGTATGCCCGCATGCCCGAAATGGAGGGTGACAAACTGGTCTGGAAACCCGCCCTGGAGAAAAGTGCCAAGCCGGACGTGCTGAGCACTGCGAAAGAGCCCTTCGCACCTGACGGCGGCCTCCGGGTTCTGGAGGGCAACCTTGGCCGGGGTGTTATCAAGGTGTCTGCTGTTGCCGAGGAGCACCGTACCGTTAAGGCACCAGCGGTGGTCTTCAATGATCAGAACGAACTCAAGGCAGCCTTCGACGCTGGGGATCTCAATAAGGACTGTATTGTTGTGGTCCGCTTCCAGGGTCCGAAAGCCAATGGCATGCCGGAGTTGCACAAACTGACTCCCTATCTCGGTGTACTGCAGGACCGTGGCTTCAAGGTCGGCCTGGTCACTGACGGCCGCATGTCCGGCGCGTCCGGCAAAGTGCCCGCAGCCATTCATGTTTATCCCGAGGCTGCCAATGGCGGCCCTCTCTCCCGGGTTCACACTGGCGATGTCATTACCCTGGACGCGGTAACCGGTACCCTGGAGATTGATGTGTCGGCGGAGAAATTTACCGCCCGGGAGTCGGAAAAGGCCGACCTGAGCAGTTATCATCATGGTCTGGGCCGGGAACTGTTTGGGTGGATGCGTAAAGCCGCCAGCACCCCGGAAGAAGGTGCCAGCTTTTTCTGGAATCATGACGCATGACGACAACCAACTACTCGCTGGTCGGGGATATCGGGGGCACCAACGCCCGGTTTGCCCTCGTACGTACCGGGGAAGTAACACCAGAAGCCGTTGAGGTCCTGGCCTGCAGCAATTATGACAACCTCGATTCTGCCATTGCCGATTACCTCCAGCGCTCCGGGGTCGGGGAAGTACAGGATGTTTGCCTTGCAGTAGCCTCCCCGGTTTCGGGCACCCAGGTGCGGATGACCAACAACCACTGGCGTTTTGACAGTGAGGAAGTGCGTCGTCAGTTCGGCTGGAGGGCATTCAAGGTTATCAATGACTTCACGGCCATGGCATTGGGTGTGCCCCACGTGGCCGCCGAAAAACTGATTCATGTTTGCGGAGGGCCGGGCAATGCCCGCCGGCCCAGACTGGTGATTGGCCCAGGAACCGGCCTGGGTGTTTCGGGCCTGGTCCCGTTACAGAATGGCTGGGTTCCCCTGATGACAGAGGGCGGTCATGTGGATTTTGCGCCCACGGATGATACCGAGATGGCTGTGCTGCAGATTCTCAAGGCCAGGTTTGGCCGCGTATCTGTCGAGCGGATTCTCTGCGGTCAGGGCTTGCTGAACCTCTACCAGGCCCATGCCGAGATACAGGACGTGGCAGCACCTCTGGACGCACCGGAGAAAATAACCGGCGCAGCACTGGATAACTCCGATCCTCTGGCTCGTCTGACTCTCCGGCATTTCTGCGAGATTCTCGGGCGTGTAGCCGGCAATGGGGTGTTAACGCTCGGCGGCACTGGCGGCGTTTACCTGTGTGGAGGCATTCTCCCGCGATTTATCGATTTCTTTCTGGAAAGCCCCTTCCAGAAAGGCTTCGAGGACAAGGGCCGGATGCGGCCACTGCTTGAATCAACCCCGGTTTTTGTTGTGATGGAAGGCTATACCGGGCTTTTGGGTGCAGCGGAAGCGCTGACCAACCCCGAAGTATAGTTTGCTACCGCCGTTGCTGTTCTTGCGGGAACGACAACGGCAACTGTGGCTTACAGGTAGTGGACCAGCTCCTGCTTATCGAAACGGTACTGGCGGTTATAAACCCCTTTTTCAGATCGTTTTCCGGCTGCCAGTACCATGGTTACCAGGCCATTTTTGGGCAGTTTCAGCAGCCGCCGTACCCGGCATTCATCGAAGCCTTCCATCGGGCAGGAATCATAGCCGTGTGCCCTGAGTGCCAGCATCAGGTTCTCCGCTGCCAGAGCGGTAGACTTGGTGGCCCAGATTTTCATTTCATTGGGGGAGTAGGGGCCTCTGGGCACCGGTCGTGTGAGTCCCACAAACAATCCCGCCGCTTTTTTGGCGACTCCGAAAAGCCCGAAAGGGCCCTGGTTGTAATGGAGCGGGGCAATTTTTGAATAGTATTTCTGCACTATCCCTGGCAGATTTTCTTCCGGCCATTGTTCCAGTGCCATGCGCGAGTGTTCTCGCCAGGTATCCGTTCTGGCAACCACCACGATCAGCACCGGTGCCGTTTTTGCGGCATTCTGGCCCAGGCAGGCATCGGCAAGCCTGCTTTTCAGCTCCGGTGTCCTTACCACAAAAAACTCCCAGGGCTGCAGATTGCTGGAGTTGGGAGCCAGCATGGCCAGTTCCAGGCAGTCGTCCAACACATGTTCCGGCACCGCCTCATCGGTAAACCTGCGGACCGAGCGCCGGCTACGCACCACTTTACGGAATTCATCGAGGGTGGGGTTCGGCGCAATTTCTGATTTCGCATTCATGTGGGGCACTCCCTGTCGCCAGAGTTGGAATGGCGTGTTTGTGGGTGAGGGAAAGTGGCTTTAAGGTTACGGTAGCCGACTGTTTATGCAATGGCTTTTTCTTCAGGAGTGAGTAGCAAGAATGACCAGTATTGAATCCCGGCTACCTTTCGAGGAGTTGGTGGCGCAGGTGCGCCAGTGCACGATATGCGAGTCGCAGCTTCCCCTGGGGCCTCGACCGGTTATCCAGATTTCCCGTTCTGCTCGCATTCTGGT